>JBFMCS010000038.1 GCA_040754315.1 Bacillota bacterium | reverse complement strand
TAAGAAAACCCGGCCTGCCGTCGTCAAAGCGCGACAGAGGACCAATATTGCGAATGGTGCGTTTCCTGTTTTTTCTGACACCGTCAACTTTGATGGTGTAGCTTTCAGCCACGCGCAGATACGGTTTACCATTGTTCGTAACGCAATCGATGTACATGGCAATCACCCCCATGGATGCGTCTTATCAGTCTGTCTAATTATACCATCAAAGCAAGCGTAGCGCAAGCAAAAAACCGCGATTTAACGCGGTTTTTCAAAGAGTTTCTTCGCAAAATCAAACTACTGTTCTGTTAAACTCGGGGAGAAGCGAGGCTCAGCCTCTGTCCTTCTTCACGATATCCGGCCGCAGGAAGCCCAGGGTCTTTAACCCTGGGAGGAATGCGGCCTTCCCTGCGTTATAATTGTCTTAAGGCACTCCGCATTGCGGAGAAACGGTTTGCACCTTCACAACAAAAGATATGGGGTTGCGCGAAGGAACCGTTTCGCGCGTAAAATCTTCTGCGTTGGCCGGTTGCTGCCATAAAGCAACTTCGCTGCTCGAAAGAGCAGGGCTGCCGTCAACCAGCCGGACGCGGGGGCCGCTTCTCCAGGGCTACCTGCAAGTCCACCGGCTTTAGCCGTGGGTAGTTGACTCACGATTCCTCTACCAGTTCCTGGCCATCCAGGGCGAACATGATGACGCCCTCTGCGCTAACCTCGCCCTCCACCGTGGCCCGGCAGTGAGCCTTCCCCACGTTGCTCCGGGTCTTCAGCACCTCTACCTCCATCTTCAGGACATCCCCAGGCACAACCATCCTTCTGAACCTCATGCTATCTATGCCTGCGAACAAAGCAATCCGGCCACGGTGTTCCTCCATGGACAGCAGCGCCACGGCGCCAACCTGGGCCATGGCCTCGACCACCAGGACCCCGGGCATGACGGGCCTGCCAGGGAAATGACCCTCAAAGAACGGCTCGTTAGCACTGACGCACTTGATCCCCACGGCACGGCGTCCCTTGTCCAACTCCAGTATCCGGTCGACCAGCAAGAAGGGGTAGCGATGCGGCAAAACCGCCTGGATTCCTGCGATATCCAACATATAGGATCGCCTCCGCCGTCTACTTCGACACTGCGGCGGGCCTGTCCTGCGTTGACCCAAAGCTCCGGAGGAGGGCATCCTGGATCCCGGTCCCCTTGTCCGCCAAGCGTCTCGCGAGTTCCAGGGATAACACTGGGCCCCACATCTCCCTCTCAGCCCTGAGAGACTGCCCGCTGCCTTCCATGGTGCCCTTTAAGACCTCGTTCAGCAGTAACGACAGGAAGACAGCCTCAAGCTCCTTGGCCGCCCTGTTGACGTCAGCGCCTTCCATGTGCCTGCCTGCGCTGCCCTGAATGCCGTAGACGTACATGAGCCTCCCCCTATCGCCTTATCTGGTTGGCCAATCCCAGCATTTCATCGGCGCTCTTGAGAGCCCTGCTGTTCAGCTCGTAGGCTCGCTGTGCCATGATGAGGTCCATCATCTCCTGGACTACCTCGACATTGGACATCTCCAGGTAACCCTGGATGAGCCTTCCCGATCCCCCCGTGCCCGGCGCTCCAGTGGTCACCTCACCGGTGGCTCCTGTCACTCCAAACAGGTTGTCTCCCAGGCTCTCGAGGCCGCCTGGGTTCGGAAAGTCCGCCAGGATCACCTGGCCCACCTCAACGGGGGCACTTGAGTCTGGAGCTAAGGCGGTGATCCTCCCATCAGGAGAGATGCTGATTTCGGTGGCACCAGCGGGTATCTTGCCGTCCCCCGAGACCACCAGCCTGTAGCCTGACCCTGTGACCAGCTCACCGTCTAGATTGAGTTTGAAGCTCCCGTCCCTGGTGTAAGCCAGGGCTCCGGAAGCCAGGCGGACCTGGAAGAAACCCTGGCCCTCGATGGCAAAATCCAGCTGGCCCCCGGTTGGCTGCAGGGAGCCCATCCGGAAACTTCGCTGGGTGGATGCGGGTTTCACCCCCTGGCCCACCAGGAGTGGGCTGGGTGTGGGCCCCGAACCTGCAGGGATCACCTGTGTATACTTGAGGTCCTGCATCTCCACGCGGCTCCTCCTGAACCCCGTGGTGTTCACATTCGAGAGATTATGCGCTATGGTATCTACCGCCAGCTGCTGCGACCGCATGCCGGAGGCTGCTGTCCACAATGCCCTGATCAACGCTTCCTCTCCCCCCTCTAGTAGAGTCTGGCCACTTGATCAATGGCCTTGCCCAGCGCTTCATCCTGGGCCTGGAGCGCCTTCTGGTTGGATTCGTAGGCCCTCATAATGGTGATTATCTCCACCATTTCCTTCAGGGCGTTCACATTGGCACCCTCTAGGTAACCCTGTCTTACCCGGGCATCCCTGGCCAGCGTCGCCGGGCCTGAGCGCTCAGTTGCGGCGAACAGCGAATCCCCTTGCCTCTCCAGTCCCAGCGGATCCTGGAAGTCTACGGTATGGAACCTGCCTATCTGGGTGTTCCCGGACCTCACATTGCCCTCCTTGTCCACGCTCACCTCGCCCTGCTGCATCCTCAAGGGCCCTGATTCCCCCAGAACGCGGAATCCCTGGGATGTTACCAGGTAGCCTGCCCCGTCCATCACAAAGGCACCACTCCTGGTATAGCGGACACCTCCGGGAGTCTCAACAGCGAAGTAGCCTGGCCCCTCCAGCGCAAGATCCAGAGGGTTCCCTGTCTCCACGAGCCCACCCTGAGAATGGTCCGTGAGACTGCCCTCCAGGCGAGAGCCAGTAGTCATGAAACCCACCGGCGCCGGGAGCGGGCCTGCTCCTCGCGAAAGCAAGGTAACGCCTGGAGTGTCATTGACCCTCCAGATGTCTACCTGGCCAGAACTGGAGAACAACGGGAACTCCCGCTTGAAACCGGATGTCTGGGCGTTCGCAAGGTTATTGGAGCTCATATCCAGCCGTTGCTTCTCCGCGATCATTCCCCTGGCGGAGAAGTATATCCCTCTAATCAACAGGTGCACCTCCCTGCCCCAAACAAAAGTGGCCGCCCGGCGCAATCGCCAAAGGCGGGCTTTCACAAGAGTGCATCCTTCGGTAGCCCGGCGGTCATGGCCATTCAGGCTTTAGACCCGCGGCTTTGCGCCCCCGCCTTTCGACGGGTTAGCCCTTTCGGGAGCTATATTCACTGTAAATTTATGCTATTCTACGTCTCCAGGCAGAATCCTCCTTTTCTTGCAGGAACACCTAGAGAACCCGCTCAAGAACCTTAAGGTGGTCCTGGTATACCTCAGAGTACTCCAGGGCCTTGCCGGTTCCCATGGCAACGCAGGATATGGGGTCGTCCGCGATGTGCACCGGAACCCCGGTTGCCTTGACGAGTAGACTGTCTAGACCGTCCAGCAACGCGCCACCACCAGTCAGGACGATACCCTTGTCCATGATGTCTGCGGACATTTCCGGGGGTGTCTTCTCCAGTACCCGGTGAACGCCGTCCAGGATGGCCGTGAGACACTCGGATATGGCCTTTGCTACCTCGGAAGAGTACACCGGAACGGTCTTGGGCATTCCGGTGACCAGATCCCGGCCACGCACCTCCATGTTGACCTCCCGGCTCCCTGGACAGGCAGTGCCAACGCTTATCTTGATCTCCTCCGCCGTGCGCTCCCCGATGGCCAAGTTGTGCTCCCGCTTCATGTAACGGGAAATCGCCTCGTCCATCTTGTCTCCCCCGATCCGCAGGGACTCTGAGAGCACGATCCCGCCCAGCGAGAGGACGGCAATATCCGTGGTCCCCCCCCCGATGTCCACCACCATACTGGCGCTGGGCTTCGAGATATCCAGGCAGGCTCCAAGCGCCGCTGCCAGCGGTTCTTCAATGACGAAGGCCTTCCCGGCCCCTGCCTGCTGGGCGGCTTCCAGAACGGCCTTCTTTTCGAATGAGGTCACACCCGAAGGGACGCACACCATGATCCTGGGCCTCACGAGTGCTCGCCTTCCGCAAACCTGGGCCAGGAAGTGCTTCAACATGGCCTCGGTGATATCATAGTCGGCTATGACGCCCTCGCGCAACGGCCTGATTGCCACGATGTTACCAGGGGTCCTCCCGATCATCTTCCTGGCCTCAGTCCCTATGGCCAGTATCTTCCGGGTGTCCCTATCCATGGCCACCACAGAGGGCTCTCTCAGCACGATCCCCTTACCCTTGACGAAGACGATAATGCTGGCAGTCCCTAAGTCAATACCAATGTCTGAAACCAGCCCCAACATAGGCGTGCCCCCTGTTGCGATGGCGCTTTGACCCTCTCCTTCTACGCATGTTAGAATTATCCTCTATCTGGTGGTAGATGCTCCTTTCTGGCTGTGTACTTTTTCTTGGTGGCTTCGCCGCCTCGTATGTGCCTCTCGGCCTTGTTCAGTTCCAGCACAGCCTTGACCTGGCTGGCAAGTTCGGGATGGAAACGCGGGAGCCTCTCGGTGACGTCCTTGTGAACGGTGCTTTTGGAGATGCCAAATACGGCCGCGGCCTCCCGGACAGTGCAGCCAGTGCGCACGATGTGGCGCCCTACTTCTACCGCCCTCTCCCATATAAGGTCCTTCACCCGCCCGCCCCCTTTGCCCCTGTCCTATCCCTAAGATGTATATGCCTGGGGCAAGGGCAAAAATGACCCCCCTGGGAGTGGAACCCTTCCGTGCCGGGCTGGATTCCAATCCCGAGGGGCCCGGCTGTACCGGGCAGGAGAAGGGCTTGTGACCCTTTCGGGCCACAGAGGCCTCTTTACTGCACAGGTGGCGGTGCCTAGCGGAACAGGGTCTGGGGATCCCGAGGTTCCCCCTGGACGCGCACCTCAAAGTGAAGGTGAGGGCCTTGGCCTACCTCAGCAAGGCCGGGAGCACCTACTTCTCCCAGTACCTGGCCAGCCTTGACCTCCTGGCCCTCCTCCACCCTGGCTAGACCCAGTCCCATGTACCGTGTCTCCAGTCCCTCGTCATGGCTGAGCACAACCTGCCCCCCCCATTGACGATCCTCCGACACTCGGGCCACTAGGCCACCGGCTGCCGCCCGCACAGGGCTCCCTTCCGGTACCGCGTAGTCCAGACCTGGGTGAAACCTCCAGTCTTCATGGGTCAGGGAGTAGTTCCAGCCGTAGCCCATGGAAACCTCCGCCGCGACAGGCGCCACCATGCGGACCTCTTCAGCCTGCACCGGAAGTGGCGCCGCCTGTTCAGGTTCGGGTGCTGGGAGAGCAGGTTCGGGTTCGGTTCTAGCCGCGGGAGCCTCCTCAGCTTCGGACTCCTCGGGAGCCTTGACCTCCTCCAGTTCCTCACCATCTTGGGTCCCTGAGGGAAACAGGGTCAAGGTGTGGCTGTTCCACCAGAAGGCAGCCAGGGCCGATGCACAGAATATGGCCGCCAGGAGCAGGATCGCAGGCGCCCGGCGAGGCACGTGGCGCCAGAGCCTGCCGCTGCCTCTCTTCAGAAAGGAGGCTAGGCGTTGTCTCAGTCTCCTCAAACGTGAATACCGCGGGACATCCACTTTAATGATCACCCCGCGGTATATTCTGCCCCAGAATCTCCCAAGTATTCCTTTCTATCCCCCGAAGGCCGGCACAATCTCGACGCCCTTGTAGAAGTACTTGATTATGGACCGGAAGTCCCGGCCCTCCCTGGCCATGCCGTCAGCGCCGTACTGGCACATGCCTACGCCGTGGCCAAACCCGGTGGTGGTAAACACCACGCCCTCAGGCGTGAGCCTCCATGAAAAGAGCGTGGACCTGAGCCCCAGGAGGGAACGGAATTCCCGCCCGCTCAGTGTCCGGTCCCCTACCCTGATGCTCTTCACCCTGCCGGTGGAGGATGCCTCCATGACCTGTATGGGTTCCGCGGAGGCCGCCAGCGCCTCCACAGGCACGTCCCCCAGAAGCATGGCAAGCCTGTCATACTCCACCTGCATAGTGTCCTTGTAGTAAGGCGAGTGGCTGTCCCAGGGGCAGGGCACCGACCTGAGGTAGGGCAGGGCCTCCTGCCAGACATCCTCCGAGTTCTCGGTGTACCCTCCGGACGTGGAATGATAGACTGGGTCGATAACGATGGAATCGTACGTAACGATGAGTCCCTTGGTGCTGTCCACGGCCACTTCCACCCGAGCCCAGCGCTGCCGGAAGGTAAAGATGCCCCACCGGGCACGGGCTTCATCCTTGGATACGTAGGCTTGGTCAACAGACGGGTCGGCTGTCAGGTCTGCCTCGGGGTGAAGGGCAGCTCCGGTGTCTCCCTTCTCCCTCAGTCTCCTCACGGCGTAGGTCCGAGCCACCACTGCCTGGGCCTTCAGGGCCTCCATGTGAAAGGAGGTTGGCATTTCGGCGGCTACCACGCCCTTCACGTACTCCTCCAGAGGTATCCGCTCTACGCTGCCGCCTGGCAGGAGAAGGTTCACGATGACTGGCTCACTTTCAGGCTCGATAGGGGGAGGGGCAAAGTCCAGCCCTCGCACTAAGACCGCGGGAAGCCCCACGATGATGAGGAGGAGGAACAGCGTCACCCAGCCCACCACCCTGACCACCCGTGTCACCCCCGGAATGTCGCGGTACGCTAATGTATATGGTGGTCAGAAGGGTGATATGACCGGAATATGTCCACAACGGGGGTACTGGCTAAGCACTAGCAGTGCCTAGTTACGGGTATGTCTCCACGTCGACCCCAAGGGCCCTGAGTTTACCAGGCATGTCCACATACCCGCGCTGGATGTGCTCGGCTGAGGACACCATGGTGACTCCCTCCGCCGCCAGGCCGGCTAAGACCAGCGCTGCTCCAGCCCTGAGGTCTGTGGCCTTAACCGGGGCCCCGCTAAGGCTCCTAACCCCCTGTATAACCGCTGCCCTGCTCTCTATCTTAATCTTGGCTCCCATTCGCTTGAGCTCGTCCACGTGCAGGAAACGGTTCTCGAAAACGGTCTCCGAGATGACGCTGACCCCCTGGGCTAGGGTGAGGAGTGACATGAAGGGTGCCTGCATGTCTGTGGGGAAACCTGGGTAGGGAAGGGTCTTTATGTCTACTGCCCTTGGCCTGCGAAAGGATGTCACCTGGAGCCAGCCGGGCCCCTCTACCACGGACACCCCGGCTTCCTGGAGCTTGGCCAGCACGGATTGGAGGTGCTGTGCCATAGCCCCCTCCAGGCGGACCGAGCCCCGGGATATGGCCGTGGCTACCATGTAGGTCCCGCACTCGATCCGGTCTGGGATTACCGTGTGGCTTACACCGGTGAGCTCCTGCACACCTTCGATGGTGATGGTCCCGGTACCGGCACCAGTCACACTGGCACCCATGGCATTGAGGAATCTGGCGAGGTCGACTACCTCAGGCTCTTCGGCAGCATTCTCCAGTAACGTAATGCCCTGGGCTGTGGAGGCTGCCATGAGAATGTTCTCGGTTGCGGTCACACTGGGATAATCCAGGTATATGTGGGCTCCTTTCAGCCGGGGGCAGGATACTTCCATGGCTCCCCCGCTGATGGCCACGGAAGCCCCTAGCGCTTCGAAGCCCTTCAGGTGAAGGTCGATGGGCCTTGTGCCTATGGCACAACCGCCGGGCAGGTGGCTGCGGGCGAGCCCCAGTCTTGCCAGGAGCGGTCCCAGCACGAGCAGGGATGCCCTCATCCGGCCTACCAGGTCCTGAGAGGGCTGGTGGGCGTTAACCCCCCGCGGGTCGATCTTCACCGTGGTGCGATCCAGCCAAGTCACAGTTGCCCCAAGGTCATCCAGGAGTTGGAGGATGGTACGAACGTCTTCAAGATGCGGGACGTTCCCTATTGTGCTGGCGGTGTTACCAAGGAGGGTCGCCGCCAGTATGGGAAGCACGGCGTTCTTCGAACCCTCTATGTGGATTGAACCCTGGAGGGACCCCCCCCCCTTGACTACTATGGTGGACAACGCGACCTCTCTCCCGAGCAAGCGCCAGATTCCTGTCCCAAGGGCATATTTCCGGGAAATATTGACCCCAGGCTGCCTTCATGCGCCAAGATCCATCACATCTAGTATGGGCTGGATGGAGCTGGATATTCCGGCCAGCAGTGAATCCTGGGCCGGGAAGGCGTGACTCACCAAGGATAGGTGTTGTCAAAACATGAGGGAACATGGGGACACACCTGATAACAAGACCCTGGGGGAACAATCCCCCAGGGCGCTGATGGCAGTGGGATTCTCACCGTGGTGACCATGTGCCCAGCAGGTTCCTCCTGGGCCTTCTAGCGGTGCCTCAAGGCTTCAACCGGCTGCAGCCCAGAGGCCAGCCACGCCGGGTAAACCCCGAAGGCTATCCCGACAACGAGCGCTAGCGTGAAGGCTACCAGGGCAACCGGGACCGTTATGACGGCCTCGAGAGCGTAAAAGCCAATGACCCTTACAATCACATTGCCGAGTATTAACCCCAGTACCCCGCCGAGGGCACTCAAGAGGAAGGCTTCCATCAAGAACTGTGACAGGAGGTCTGATCGCTTGGCGCCCACAGCCTTTCGAAGGCCGATCTCCGCCGTGCGTTCTGTCACGGACACCAGCATGATGTTCATGATGCCAATACCGCCAACCAGTAATGAGACGGCGGCAATGCCTCCTAGGAGGAGACTGAGGATCCTGTTGGCCCGGTCTGCCTCTTTGAGCATCTGGTTAAGACTCGTTACCGTGACCATTTCGTTGATGTCCTTCTCGGGCAGCAGGGAACCGCCGGGGAGTTCCTCTCCGGGCGGCACAGGCGTCTCCATAACCACAGACTTCTCTATGGGTATGGGCTCCTGTTCTGGCATGTCTTCGGGAAGACCGGGGTCCCCTTCCCCATCGCCGGAAGGGACTATCTTATCAAGGCCGATCTCCCGGCGGAATATCCTGCTGAGCTGCGCCATGGCCAGGTCAGCCTCTCCGGCAGAAGCGGCCTTTCCCCAGACCTCCTGTACGTTCCGCGTCCCTGACAGCTGCTGCGCCACAGTATATGGTACGACTATCATGTTGTCGATGCCCTCGGCGCTTCCCTCTCCCTTTGGCGCCAGGACACCGATTATGCGGAAGCTGCGGCCGCCCAGTGTCAATGAGTGATCCACGGGATCTCTCCCGCCCAGCAGGCTTAGCCCGTAGTTGTACCCCACCACAGCCACTCTCGAACGCTGCTGCACGTGGAGGTTGGAGAAGAAGCGGCCCGAGATCACCTCGTGGTCGCGAATTACGGGGAATTGCCCGTTCACTCCCAGGATGCCAGCGCTTCCCCTGACCCGTCTCCAGCGTATGCTGGTCTCAGCCCGGACCACAGGGGTGGCGTACTCCAGACTGGGGACCCTCTCTACCAGTTCCCCGGCGAGTTCCTCACGAAAGGTCACGGAGGCATCTTCCGCCCTCATGATGATGACATTCTCACCCAGGCTCCCTATCTGGCGCACGATGGCCTGGCGGGCTCCCTCACCAATGGCCATCAGGCTCACCACTGAGCCGACCCCGATCACCACGCTCAGGACTGTCAGCCAAGAACGCAGGCGGTTTGACAAGACTCCGCGCCATGCCACCTGGGCACAGGAAGCCAATCTTACGCTTGCGGCCTGCAAAGAGGCTTCTGGTAACACGAGGGCTCCTCCTCCCGCTTAGAACGGCCCACCCCACAACCGCAGGGTTACTTCTGGAACAGGGTGTCAGGGGCCCCCTGGCTCGGAAGGAGGTCACGGCTGCTTCCGGTCACAACCACTTGACCCTCCTCCAAACCACTCCTAACTTCTGCCTCGTACTCACCCATCAGGCCGATCTGGACTGGAGCAACTCGTGCCGTGCCGTCACTCTCCAGGACCTCCACGAAGTAATCCCTTCCCTCCTGGAATATGGCCTCCAGGGGCACCAGGAGCACGTCCTTGGCATTCCCTGCCTCAATGTAGGCCTCGGCCTGCATGCCCGGGCGAACCTGCGAACTCCCCTGGACCTCGATCCACACGTCAAAGTACGCTACCCCGCTCATGTCCTTGCCCGAGGTGGAAACGTTCATTACCCTGCCTGCGAATTCCTCTCCAGGGAGGGCGTCCAGCCGGACTTGGACTGAGGCGCCGGGCTGCACGTGCAGCACATCCACATCGTCAACCTGCACGTACATCTGCATCCTGGCAGGATCATAGATGCTCCCCAGCCATTGCCAGGGTTCTATCTGCTGGCCTGTGCTCACCTGCATCTGAGCTACAGTCCCGTCCATCGGCGATGTAACCGTCAGTTCATCCGTGAAGGACCTGAGCGCCTGGAGCTGGGTCTCCAGCTGCTTGATCTGCTCGAGGTCCTGTTCGATGGCACGCTGGGTCTCCTCACCCGAGAGTGACGCGACCATGTCTCCTGCCTTGACCAGCTCCATTTCCTGCAGGTACACCTTGCTAACGATGCCGGTGGCGGTGCTGATAAGGAGCTCTTCCTTGCCATAGCTGTCCACCGTAGCGGAGTAGCGAAGCCATGTCGCCTTAGCGGCGACGCCCGCAAGGTCCAAGCCTTCATCTCCGGCCGGCCAGATCCCTATGTCCGCCCTCATGCCGGTCTGTATCAACCCGGGGTTCGTGCCTTCAAGGGTCACCCAGTAGATGAACTGCACGCGATCCTCGCCACTACCAAAGGACTGGCCAGAGGGCTCCAGGAGGCTGCTCGTCTTCTCCGGCACAGGGTTGGGGTTGACCTTCACAGCGATGGCCTCCACTGCCCCATCAAAGTCGGCAAATCGCACGATCATCTTGTCGCCCTGCTTTACCTTGCTGAACTCCCATGGGGTGAGTTTTGCCGTCATCACCCAGCGGGAGTCATCCACAATCCGGGCAACGGGTTTCCCTTGTTCAAGGGACGTGCCCTCAGATATTTCAAGGCCCGTGATCCTGCCGTCTATGGGGGCCCTGAGGGTGATACCCCTGGCAGGGTTGACCTCATGGATCTGCGCTATGGGAATGCCCAGGCGCTCGGCAAGGTTCTCTCGCTTCTGCTGCAGCTCGTCTTCGATCTGCCGGACCCTGGGCTCCACCTGGTCTGCGGCGAGCCTGAGCAAGGGCTGCCCCATGACCACGGGATCGCCGTCCTTCACGAAGATCTCAGTAACACGGAAACTCCATGCGAATTCAAAGGGCATTGGTCCCCTGGGGTAAGGGGTATTGATGGAGCCCCCATGACTGGGGTTCAGGACGCCCCGGGCGGTTACACCCACTGTCAGGTCCCCACGCAGCACCTCCGCTGTGGCGTAACTAATCCCCTGATCATCGGCACGCGCTGGGAGGACCTTGCGGTAGGCGTATATGCCCCCGCTGGTGACGAGGATAATGACCGTCAAGATGCCAAGAACTCGCCGAGTCATAAACGCTCCCCCTGTTCTTCGCTGCTGACCTGTCTACCTATTTCCTCCCATGGGGATACCGTAGCTGCCTCCTCCTTCTCAAGAAGCCCGTCTCTCATGTGAAGGACCCTCCACCCATACTGGGCGATCAAGGGATCGTGGGTAACCTGGATGATCGTAATCCCCTTGTCCCGGTTAAGGTTCTGGAATATCGACATTAGCTCCCGGCTGGTCCGAGTGTCAAGGTTACCCGTGGGTTCATCCGCCAGGATCACCGCGGGTTCTGCCACCAGTGCCCGGGCGATGGCCACTCGCTGTTGTTCCCCGCCTGACAGCTCCACGGGGCGGTGGTTAGCGCGATCACCTAGGCCCACAGCCTCCAGGGAATCCCGGGTGCGGCGCAGCCTCTCCGAGTAGGGTAGCCCACGGTAGACCAGGGGCAATTCAACGTTTTCCCTGGCAGTGAAGTTGGGCAGTAGGTGGAAGGACTGGAACACGAAACCGAAGAAGTGGTTACGGATACCGGCCAGCTCACCTTCGCCCAGGCGAGTCACATCTTGCCCAGAGAGGTTGAAGGCTCCCTTGGTCGGGCGGTCAAGGCAGCCAATAACGTTCAGTAACGTGGACTTGCCCGATCCAGAGGGTCCCATGATGGAGACGAACTCCCCGCTGTCAATGGAGATGGTCATGCCGCGCAGTGCATGCACATCTACCTTCCCGATCTGGTAGACTCGGTGAATGTCCATGAGTTCTATGAGAGCCATTCTACCCCTCCAGCTAGAGGCTTGAAGCGCCGGGTCAGGACAAGGCCCCACAAGTAATATGCCATCCTAGTTTAATGACGTGGATCCCAGTGGAGAAGTTCGCCGGGAGAACCGGAAAAACCCTAGAAATCTCGCCAGTAGAGGAAACAGCACGTGCTTTGAGTTTCATGCACCGCAGTGCCCGCCAGGGCAACACGCATCTCCCGGTCCTAGACCATACCGGTTGACTAGGCGCCAGGCTTCCTCCATTATCTCTCGAGCGAGTCTCTGGGGCTCTAGCACCGTTGCCTCACCGCCAAAGCCCAGTACCCATCTCTTGAACTCCCCCCATCCATCCACCTCGAAGGACGCCACTAGGCAGCCGTCTTCCTCCATCTTTACCTGCTGGCTTGGGTGCCACTGCCTTTCCTGAATGTAACGAGCCACCTGAGGGGAGAACCTGACCCTTGCCTTGAACGGCTCGCCGCGCTCAATCCTCCACGACTTGCCGAAGTAGGCCTCCAGGGAGAACCCCTCCGGTATTTCGAAGGTCTCCTCTTGGAAGCCCAAGGAGGACATCCGGTCCACCGCAAAGGTCCTTACCTCTTTCCTGGTATGGCAGTAGCCCACCAGGTACCAGGCAGACTGGGAGTAGCGCAGGTGATAGGGGTCGATCAGCCGGGTAGTCTCCTTCCGGGCCGAAGCAGAGTAGTACCTCACCGTTATGGTCCTCCGCTCCTGGATGGCCCCGCTGATCCTGGCGCACGTCTCCTCGAGACTCAATGGGTCTCCTCTCAGCGCTGGGATGCCAAAGGAAATGATCTGGTCTATCTGCTCAGCCTTCTCCGGCACAGCGGACGGGAGCAGGCCTGCCAGTTTCTCCATGGCACGGCGGCACAGGTCGTGCCCGGGAAATGCACTGACCTCCCCCATGAGCCTGTGCGCGACGAACATGGCGATGAACTCCCCTTCGGTGAGCCTCATGTCAGGGGAGTCCAGGCAGAAGTCCGGGTCCTCGTAGATGTAGCCGCGCCTCTTGCGGTCAAATGCGATGGGTGCCCCAAAGAAGTCGCGAAGAACCTCTATGTCCCTTTCTACAGTGCGCTTGCTGACTTCCAGGTCCCTCACCAGATCCACCATGGACGGGCACGAACCGGACTTGAGCAGCCAGTGAAGGCGCCAGATCCTGGTCACGACGTGTCGTTCTGGAGGTTTCAGCCTGACCGCCCCCTCCCGCTGGGGTTTCTCCCACTCTCTTTTTTCTACAGGAATGCAAATCCCTTCCTGAGTCACTTGGGTGCGGCCATTTGGACAAGGATTCTTCACGTTAAGAGGTTATTGTCAAATGTGGTTTATGCCGAGGCCTATGGCCTCATGCTCCCAGCCCCTCACGGGGGCGCCTATGCTGCCATAGAGCGCTACGGCTATCCACTCCCCCTCTTCCTCGTCGCTGGCGCCCTTCGGCCCCCTCACCACCACGAACCTCAGACCCACTGTCCGCAGTATGGACCCCAGCGCCAGGTTCCCGCGGCACACACCACACAGGCCCTCCAGGACAGCGTGATACAGGGCATGCTCCTCGCGGTAGCGCCCTGTGGTGAGAGACTCGCGTTTGGCGGCGGTCTCGATCGCGGCCACCACCTTCCCCAGCTCCATTGAGCCCACCCTTCCCTCGACCACCGCATACCCCTGTCTCCGAGCCTCGGCTACGCCGTTCTTCACCTCATCCTCGTCCAGGCATGCCCGGACTGCTATGCGGCCTATGCTCTCCAGAGTCATCGCCCCCCGTACTGTCCCTTGTGGGGAATCCTGCACAGTCTTGCCCGGCGGTCTATCCTTTCGCCGGTCTAGGGATAATCCCCTTGCGGCCAAAGCCCTGAATCCTTGGGGGCGCGTGTCCCCAAGTGGAAGCCCCCAAGCCGTGCCTGGGGGCTGGTGTGCTTTCAGGGAATGCCCTGGATCAGTGACTCCTCACTATCTCCTTGATCTTCATCAGACGTGAGGCATTTGAGCGCTCCATCTCAGCGAGTCTCATGGTTATCATCTTCACGGCATCCCCCAGCTGGGGTATGAGAACGTGCTCCAGTGCGTTAACCCTCCGCCTGGTCTTTTCTATCTCACCAGCAAGAAGGGCAACGGAGTGCTCTATCTCCGCAAGCCTTAGGAGTGATGGCAGGAGGTCGTCCAGGACAGCTAGGGCGGTATCGAGTTCGCCCGATGTGGACACATAGCCGTACGGGTGGACTCGACCCTCCCTTTCAAAGGAAAGGCGAGGTACCGCCACACTCATGAGCATCCGCTGCCCCGTCTCCAGGCTCAGCCGGGCACTGGGAGCGGAGAGCGCCAAGTCAAAGGCGTCGCCCCCCATGGCCCCCCGGGCCATGGTGACATCTCCGTAGAATGACGCCAGGTCCCTCTCTACCCGTTCTCTTAGCGTCTTGTTCTCCTTGACCATTTCCAAGAAAAGCCGCATGAGCTCGTCTCGCTTGTCCTTGAGGAGCTTGTGCCCCCTTCGGGCCATCTTGAGGCGGTTTTTCAGCTTTAGAAGCTCCATGCGGGTGGCATTCACCCTGATCTGCATCGAAAAGCCCCCGTCAATCAGTGTTGGGCATGTACTTCTCCACGTGCTCGTCCCTGACTCTCTTGAGCTCCGCGCGCGGTAGAATGCTCATGAGTCGCCACCCTATGTCCAGGGTCTGCTGTATGGTCCTGCCCTCGGTCTCTGACTGCCGGACGAACTCATCCTCGAACCTCTCCGCGAACTTGAGGAACTTCTTGTCCACGGGTGTCAAGGCTGCCTCGCCCAGAACCACCGCCAGCTCCCGGGCCTCCTTGCCCCGGTCATACGCGGCTGACAGCTGGTTCAGGACCCCAGCGTGATCCTCCCTGGTCTTGCCCGGGCCAATACCCTTGTCCTTCAGACGAGAGAGGGAAAGGGAGACGTTTATCGGGGGATATATGCCCTTGTTATGCAACTCCCGGGACAGGAGCACCTGTCCCTCCGTGATGTAACCGGTTAAGTCCGGTATGGGGTGGGTCTTGTCATCCTCAGGCATGGTGAGGATGGGCATCTGGGTGATGGACCCAGGCTTTCCCCTGATCCTGCCTGCCCTTTCGTATATGAGTGCCAGGTCCGTGTACATGTAACCCGGGTAGCCGCGGCGACCGGGCACCTCCTTGCGGGCAGCGGAGACCTCCCGGAGCGCCTCGCAGTAGTTGGTCATGTCCGTTAGGATCACCAGGACATGCATGCCCTTCTGAAAAGCCAGGTATTCCGCGGTGGTCAGGGCCATCCTGGGTGTGGCCACTCGCTCAATGACGGGGTCGTTCGCCAGGTTCATGAACAGGACAGCCCTGTCGATGGCACCCGTCTTCCGGAAGTCCGTTATGAAGTAGTCGGCCTCCTCGAAGGTGATCCCCATGGCGGCAAACACCACGGCGAACTTCTCCTGGGTGCCGAGCACCTTGGCCTGCCGGGCAACCTGAGCGGCCATCTGTGGATGGGGAAGCCCAGCGCCGGAGAAGATGGGGAGTTTCTGCCCGCGAACAATGGGGTTCATGCAGTCGATGGCGGATATCCCTGTCTGGATGAACTCAGAAGGGTATGCCCTGGCAAAGGGATTAATGGGGTTACCGTTGATGTCCAGGCGCTCCTCGGGAATGATCCTCGGGCCCCCGTCAATGGGGTGCCCAAAGCCATCGAATACACGCCCCAGCATTTCATCGGACACACCCAGCTCAATGACCTTCCCGAGGAAGCGGACCTTGCTCCTGCGCACGTCCAGCGCAGAGGTACCCTCAAAGAGCTGGACCAACGCCTTCCCTTCCTCGGCCTCCAGCACCTTTCCCCGCCTGATGACATTCCCCGGGAGCTCTACCTCCACCAGTTCGTCAAAGTGGACTTCATCTACCCCGTCCACCAGCATCAGTGGGCCAGTTATGTCCCTTATGGTCATGTATTCCTTAAGCACCGTCCACTCCCCCACTCACCGATTTGCCGTCGAGGCAGTCACCTTGCCCACGGCCTGCCGGATCTCCCCCTCAAGGCTGCTGAACCTGTCCATCTCGCGTTCAGGGATGAACTTCGCCCTGGCGATATCTTCCCTTACCTCCAGTTCCAGCAGCTCTTGGAGGGGCGCCTCCTTTGCCAAGGCCTCCCTGCACTGGTCGTGAAAGAAGAGAATGAGCCCGAGAAGCCGGTACTGCTTCTCCAGGGAAGTGTACGTATCCAACTCGTGAAAGGCGTTCTGGTACAGGAAATCCTCCCTGATGGACTTCGCTGTCTCCAGGTCGAGCCTCTGCTGGACTGACAGGGCATCCACACCTACCAGCCGCACGATCTCTTCCAGCTCCGCCTCTTCCTGCAAAAGAGCCATGGCCCTTGTCCTGAGACCCGGGAACTCCGGGTGAACGTGGGTCCTGGAGTATTCCTGTAACTTGTCTACATAGAGACTGTAGCTGGTAAGCCAGTTGATGGCAGGGAAGTGCTTGCGCTGGGCTAGCCTGTCATCAAGGCCCCAGAAGACCTTCACGATGCGTAGGGTGGCCTGGGTCACTGGCTCGGAAAGGTCGCCACCGGGCGGGGAAACGGCCCCCACAGCGGTGATGGCCCCCTCCCTGTTATCTTGGCCCAGGCATTCCACGTAACCGGCTCGCTCGTAGAACTCGGCTGCCCTGGACCCCAGGTAGGCCGGGTAGCCCTCCTCGCCAGGCATCTCCTCGAGGCGCCCGGATATCTCCCGGATAGCCTCAGCCCACCGGGAGGTGGAATCGGCCATTAGGGCCACCCTGTAGCCCATGTCCCTGAAGTGCTCGGCTATGGTCATTCCCGTGTAGATGCAGGCCTCCCGGGCGGCCACCGGCATATTGGATGTGTTGGCCACCAGCACCGTGCGCTCCATCAGAGGCTCACCTGACTTGGGATCCTTCAGCTCGGGGAACTCCAGGAGCACGTCGGTCATCTCGTTGCCCCGCTCACCGCACCCGATGAACACTATAATCTCAGAATCGGCCCACTTGGCCAGCTGGTGCTGCACCACCGTCTTGCCGCTTCCAAACGGCCCCGGGATACAGGCGGTTCCTCCCTTGGCGATGGGGAAGAAGGTGTCAATGACCCGCTGGCCAGTTGACATGGGTTCGGTGGGAGACCTCTTCGCCTTGTAGGGACGGGGCCTCCGGACCGGCCAGCGCTGCATCATGGTAACGTCCCTGGCTTCACTTGTCCCTTGAACCTCCAGGCGAGCCACCACATCCACTACGGTGGCCTCTCCTAGATGAATGTGTGTCACGGTGGCGGCCCGGATGTCCGGAGGCACCATGATCCTGTGCTCTACCAAAACGGTTTCCTGGACTGTCCCCAGGATGTCTCCAGCCTGAACCTGATCTCCCTCCTTGACACGAGGACGGAAGTTCCACTTGGCCTCCCGGTCAAGGCCAGGGATGTCAATCCCCCTGGTAATGTAGTCGCCTACCTGGGCATTAATGACATCCAGGGGCCGCTGGATGCCATCATAGATGGACCCTACCAGGCCCGGGCCCAGCTCCACGCTCAGGGGCTGCCCTGTGCTAATTACAGGTTCCCCGGGACCCAAGCCTGACGTTTCCTCGTAAACCTGGATGGACGCCTTGTCACCCCTGAGTTCGATGACCTCGCCTATCAGGCGGCGGTTTCCAACCCTCATAACGTCATACATCCTGGCCCCGGCGACCCCCTGGGCTATCACCAACGGACCTGCCACACGGATGATGCGGCCAGCCCCGTTCTCCTTCGCCGCCAGATCCATCATCGTTCCTCTCCCTTGAAAAGAATGTCTGCGCCAATGGCCTTTTCCACGATGTCCTTGAGACGGGCGAAACCAACCCCCCGGGAACCCTGGGGGCCCGGGATGATTCCCACCACAGGCAGTGTGCGCTCCCTCAAGGACTTGACCTGCTCCTCCAGTTCAGCCGCTAGATCCTCGGTGATGTAGACAAGACCGTAGTCCCCTCGGGCTACATCCCTGAGGGCTTCGGCAGCCTCCCCGGGGCCTTTCACCTGGAAGGTGTCAAAGCCAAGGGCGGCAAAGACCCCAACGGTACTGTTATCAGCAATGATTGCTACTGCCCTAGACATTTGTATCACGTAACCTTTCCCTGATCTGGGACCCCGCCTTACCAGCCTCTTTGCCAGCGAGGATCAGGCGAACATTCTTCACTTCGGTCTCCTTCCGGACAATGTACCTGGCCACTACCCCAATCCCCAGTGACGCGTACTTGACCTCTCCCAAGAGACCTATGAGGTACTCGTCGGTACCCCGCTCCAGTGGACCGAAGGTCTTGCCCTGGAGGTAGCCCTGGACTCCCCGGGCAGCCACGGCGGCCAGGGGGTGGGCACCAAAGGCTGAGGGGATCTCCTCCCAAGGCGCGGGGAATACACGGCTGTATGTGGCCAGGGGAAGTGTGCCGCCCTCAGCCATGTACTTCAGGGCATCCACATCCTCCCGGGCCTTTCCCCGGAGGAGGATGCTGAGATTCGCTGTATCCACAGTACCCTCGAAGTACCCTACCAGGGTCGAGCTCCCTGTGTCCCGGGCGAGCCTGACCTGGAGGGACAAAAGATGCCTGTCCAAAAGGGCATCCAAGGTGGAGGCATCGCAGGACACTGCGGCCGCGGCAGCCTCCATGACCGCCTCCCTTACGCCGGGCGGCAGGCTTTCATAGCGCCCGGCCTCAAGGTCCTCCAGGATGCTCCCTGCCACCCACGGGGCTCCCACCGTGAAAGTCCCACTGGCTCCGGGCAAGGCCCGGCGGAAGTGCGCCCGGATGTGCTGGAATAGGTGCCTGAGTCCGAAGACCTCCAGTGCGCTTCTTTCAGGCACGATCGCGAAAACCAGGTAATAGAGGCGCTGGATCTCCATGGCCAGAGCAGCATCGGCTCCCTCTTCCACGGAATAGCCGCTGTCACTCAGGTACTTCAGGGCTTCCTCGACGCTGGGGGCATCAATGAGACGCTGCAGGCGAGGCAAGTCCAGTATCTTCGCTTCCAGGGCGTTAAGCCTGCCGGAAGCGAAGGCATATGTCTCCTCGTTCAATGATAGTCCCGGCAACGCCATCCCTCCACTAGCCCTCGCCGAATAGCACACCAGCCACCTCGGCCTCCAGCTCCTCCCTCACACTCCCCAGGGCACTGTCGAAGGACATGTTTATCTCCACCCTGTCCCCCGCCAAGATTAGCCCGCCGGAGATCTCCCGGGTCTCAGGGGAAAGCCTGAGGCGCCCAGGCCGGTTTACTATCTCTAGCGCGCGATTGCCCTCTCTTACCAGCTCTTCTCCCAGCGCATCACGGTCGCGGCGGGAGAGGATTACCTCTTCGGTTCCGCTGGCGCTTGCTACCAGCATTCCCTTGAGCAGTTCCAGGTATTGGGACTTCGGGAGACCTGCAAGGGACCGGAGGGCCTCGGAAAAGGCGTTCTCCATTACCTTCTGCTTTGCTGCCAGGAGGCGCTTGCGGCCCTCGAGCCTTGCCAGGGTGACAATACGTTCATGCCTTGCCTTGGCATCATCCTGCCCGCGTTGCTCCAAGACCTTGGCCTCGTTCTCGGCCGTTTCGCGCGCCTTGTCCAGCATGGCTTCGCTCTTTTCCCTGGCGTCCCTCAGGATCTCGTCCCGCTCACCATCTACCTCCTTGGAGATATGCTCCAGGATGCTATCCAGCGACATAGGACCAACCCCTCGCGTGTTATACCTGGATGCCGTTGAGGAGAAGAAGGGTTGCCAGGAGACCGAGAACGGCATAGGTTTCAACCATGGCCGCCAGGATCAATCCCTTTCCTGACTCCTCCGGGCGCTTGGCCGTCATGCCTATGGCTGCCGCCGACACCCTGCCCTGGGCAATCCCTGAGGTGAGCCCTGTCAGGGCCACTGGCATGCAGGCGAAGAAGAACTGCCACCCCTGGTCCACGCTGAGACTGGGGATGGCGCCCGTGAAGAAGCCTAGCTGGTTCATGACGAGAAAAGCGCCTATAAGTCCGTAGAACCCTTGCGTACCGGGAAGGGCCTGGAGAAGGAGAAGCTTGCCGAACTTGTCGGGATCCTCCGCGGTGACACCCGCTGCGGCCTCACCGGCAATGCCCACACCCACGGCGGAACCCGTGCCCGCCAGGAGCACCGCCACTGCCGCCCCCAGTACGGCCAGGGCCATCCCACCCGCAAGAGCCGCGGCCAGCGTCATTCCGAAAACCGTCAGGCCTAGAAAGCCTAGTGCCGTTCCGATGGTGATACCCAACATCCTAGATTCCCTCCATTCTGGTGACGCCCCGGTGGGCGCCCAAACTCCCGCTATCCCTTTACTGCCGTGAACCTGCCCTCCTTGCGGAATGGCCTGAAGGTCTTCCCGCCACCCTCAAAGAACTTGGTGAAGAACTCAACGAACTGCAGCCTCCCTGAGTGGATGAAACTCCCCAGGGTACTCACCAGCAGGTTGAAGGAGTGCCCCCCCGCCATTATCAGGATGGACAGCACGATACCCACCACAGGAATGCCCTGGGGCAGCTGGGCTATCTGGTTTACCACCATGGCTATGACCCCGGTAGCCAGCCCCAGGGCCAGCAAGCGGGCGTACGAGAGAACATCTCCCACATAACCCACCACCCCATACAGGCCCAGTACTGCCGAGAAGGGCTTCAGGAGGAGACTCTTCTGCCGCCGTCCCGCGGCAAACATGACCAGAAGCGCGCCGGCAATAACGAGGTAGCGCCCTAGGCCAGTGCCCAGCAGCTGTCCCTCAAAGGCGAAAAACGCCACGGAAGCGATGAAGATCAACCAGGAGCCTTGGTCCAAGAGCCCCTCTAGCACCCTGCCCTCCCGGATGTCGATGACCATTTTCACCAGTATGCCAAACCAGACCTGGAGCACCCCCATCCCCAGGGCCAATCCCAGCACTGCCAGGGGGTTCCTCAAGGGATCGAAAAGGGTGATCCGGGCACTCAAGGCCTTTAGCGCCTCAAAGGGGAGGATCTGCACAGCGTTGCCAAACCAGCTCCCCGTAAGGGCTCCGAATACCACTGTGGAGACACCTCCCAGGGCCAGGAGGCGGAACAGGCGCTTGCCACCCTCGGGGATATCCATCTTCTTCAGCATGTACAGGCAAAGCAGGGTGAGTACCAGCCCGTACCCGCCGTCACTCAAGGAAAGGCCAAAGAAAACGAAGAAGAAGGGTGCCAGGAGAGGCGTGGGGTCTACCTCCCCGTAGCGCGGGTTCCCGTAAAGGTTGGTAACCACCTCGAAGGGCTGTATGAGGGCGGGATTTTCCAGTACCACCGGGGGGTCGTCCCCCTCTCCAGGGTCCTCTGAAAGGATACTCACCCTGGAGCCCAGGTCCCTAAAGGCATGCTCGAGCTGGGGCATGTGCTTTGCCCTCACCCAGCCCCTTATGACGAACGCCCTCTGGGTGTGGGTGAAGAGTTCCGTAGCCCCCGCCCTCTCTGCCTGGAAAACCAGGTTATCGTGGAGGGCTCTCAGGTTTGTTGTCTCCTCCAGCATCCCATGGGCCTTCTTGCGTATCTGCTCCTCCTCGATGTCTAGGTGGCGAATCTCTTCAGTGGCCCTATCCACCAGCTGCTGAGGGGTTCCCCTCAGTCCCTCGAAGGATGCCCGGGTAATCTGGGAACGCTCCAGTAGGTCCCTGGCTTCCGGGTGGCCGGCCAAGAGGAAGATGGCCACATAGGTGCGGCTGCCCTCCTGGGAGACCTTCTCAACGTGCATGGGAAGGGTGAGGGAGGCTTCGGCCAGAGCGACAACATCCTTATTTGCCATCCAGCCTAGCGCCAGGCACACCCTGTCCTGGGCCTCCAGGCTCTCCACGGGCACGTTCAGCCCCAGCCAGGGGCTAAGGCAGGTCACGGTGTCTTGGAGTTGCTGCCTCCGGTGGCCTATCTCTGCAAGCCTGGCCTCACCGGCCAGGCAGTCCTTTACTATTCCTTCTTCATCGTAGGTGCTCGTGATCAGGTCAAACTCCTCGGGTGTGACGGGGTCTTTCACTGTCACGAAGGTTTCCACGAGGCCTTTCCTCCTGGACGTGAAACCCTCCAGGTACTTCAAGGCCCCGGTCAACCTGTCCAAGCGGTCCCGCGCCACGGATAGGGGCATCCCCCGTTGCAGATCTTCCCCCACATCCACGAGTTCAAGGACGCCAAGGTCCTGGAGACGGCATGTAACCTCTTCCCGCAGGGAGAGACAGGCTGCCAAGGCCACCTTCTTCATCCTAGATACCGCCATACTGTCTCACTATCCTTTCCCGGACTAGCTCAACAGCCTGAGCCATGCGGCTCTCGGCGGCCTTCACTGCGGCCCTTGCCTGCTCCTCCCCTTCATCCAGTATGAGTCGTGCCTCCAGCTCAGCCTGTTCCTCGGCCCGTTCCGCCATCCCCTGGACCTTCCGAAGGGCCTTCTCCTTGAGGTCCCGGGTTGTCTCGGCGGCCTCACGCGAAGCGGATGACAGCATTGCCTCGGCCTCTGAACGTGCGCTCCTAAGCATCTCCTCAGCCTCGGATTCGGCCCCGCGAATGCGCTGAACGATGGCCTCAATCATGGTCCCACCACCTGCCGGGATTTGAGCTAACAAACAGTGCCTTTTCGACAAGGGATCGTTGAATCCTTCATCGATCCACATCTAACAACCTCGGGCTCAGTGACGGCTCCTTCTGACATCCTCTTCGAAGGCCTTCAAGGTGCGAAAGGCATTCCACAGGCCTCCAGAAAGTCCAAGCAGTAGCATGACGGTGACGAACACTGGTGATGTGCCTGCTTTCCTGTCAAGGTAGATCCCTATGAGAACTGACCCGAAGGCCGAGGCAACGAAACCCAATCCCAGCTGGAATACCAGGCCCAGGTACCGTAGGGAGCGGGCATCCTTCAACGCGCTCACCTCTTCTAGGGGCGGAATTCCTCGGGAGGCGGGGCCATCCTGAAGTAGTGGGCGAGGGCCTGAGCGATGCGCTGGGAGGCCCTGCCATCCCCGTATGGGTTTGAGGTGCGCTTCATCCTCTGGTACACGGCTGAGTCCGCCAGCAACTGGCCAACCTCCTGGACGATGCGGTCCCTGTCAGTTCCCACCAGGCGGACGGTGCCCGATTCCAGCGCCTCAGGCCTTTCCGTGACATCCCGGCACAGGAGTACCGGCGTGCCCAGGGAGGGGGCTTCTTCCTGGATTCCCCCGGAATCCGTCACCACAAGGTATGCATGGGCCAGGAGATTGCACCATTCAGGATAGGGCAGGGGGTCCACCAGGATGACCCTCTCCTGGCCAGAAAGCACGGAGTGAGCCACATCCGCCACTTCTGGGTTCCGGTGGACGGAAAACACCACTGTGACACCGGGTGTATCCCGTGCTATCTTGCCCACCGCCTCGCAGATACACCTCATGCGCTCCCCGAAGTTCTCCCTCCTGTGGCAGTCAACCAGCACCATCCGGGAGTCCCCAACTTCATCCAGGACAGGCAGGTGCCGGCTGCCGGACTCCTTTACTGTGAGAAGGAGCGCATCAATGGCACTGTTCCCTGTCACGTAGACCCTGGCTGGGTCGATTCCCTCCGTGATGAGGTTGTCCCTGGCCCAAGCCGTAGGGGCAAAGTGAAGGTCCGCAACGACCCCTGCCAAGCGCCGGCTCATCTCTTCAGGGTATGGGGCGTACTTATCCCCGGTACGGAGGCCTGCCTCCACGTGGCCCACGGGAACCCGGTGGAAGAAAGCAGCCAAGGCCCCGGCAAAGGTGGTAATGGTGTCCCCTTGAACTAGACAGATGTCTGGCTTCTCCTGCAAGAGCACCGCATCCAGCCCCTCGAGCGCCCTGAGGGTCACACCGGTCAGGGTCTGTCTTGGAGACATTATATCCAGATCGTGATGAACATTGATGTGGAAATGGTCTATTACCTGGTCCAGCATTTCCCTGTGCTGGGCGGTAACGGCCACACGCACTAAGAAGAACTGGGACCACGCCTCCAGTTCCCTGATTACCGGGGCCATCTTGATGGCCTCAGGGCGAGTGCCAAAAACCACAAGAACCTTGACTCTCATCCTACCGACCTTCACATCTATGCTTGTCTTTGTCATCACGCAGGCCTAGCAGGCCTGCTCTCAGTCCCACCAGGTATAGAGCTATGAAGACCACCGGCAGGGCTCCCACCGCCGCCTGGGGGTTGGATATCAGGAGGAGGGCGGAACCGCTCAAACAGGCACTGATGCTGTACATCACAAGACACGCACGCCTCTGGGTGAGACCCCTCTCCAGGAGCCGGTGATGCAGGTGCCCCCGGTCGGCCTCGGATATGGAACGGCCGTTGGCAACGCGCCTCACGATGGCGAAGGCCGTATCGAATATGGGCAGGCCCAACGTGAGCACGGGAACAGCCAGAGCCAGGGTTGCAGCACTCTTCAGGGTGCCCTCTACCGCCACCGCAGCCAGCGTGAAGCCTAGGAACATGGCTCCTGAGTCACCCATGAATATCTTAGCCGGGTTGAAGTTGTAGGGAAGAAAACCCAGCGTGCTGCCAGCCAGTGCAGCCGCCAGGATCATGACATGGGTCTGCCCCGCCTTGAATGCCACCATCAACAGAGTGAGGGAGGCTATGGTGGATATGCCCGCAGCCAAGCCGTCAAGCCCGTCAACCAAGTTCATCACGTTTACCATGGCCACCATCCAAAGCACCGTAAGGGGGATACCCCAGGCTCCCAGGAGTATGTAACCACCGGTTAACGGGTTTGTGACGAAGATGATCCTCAGGTCAAAGAACAGTGCCACCAGCACTGCAATGACTACTTGTCCAAAGAGTTTCAGCCTGGGTGAGAGTGTCTTGAAGTCATCGATTGTCCCGAGGAGCACCATGGCTAGACCGCCCAGCAACACGCCCCATGTCTCCAGCACAGGTGCCCGTCCCCATAAGAGGGCGGACGCAACGAATGCCATGAAGATGGCCAGCCCCCCCATGTGGGGGACAGGCCTAGAGTGTATGCTCCGGGATACGGGTCTCACCAGTGCGCCGGTCTTCAGGGCAAGCCACCCAATGATAGGGGTGACGGCGATACTGACCAGCAGGGCGAAGAGCAACGCCCTGACAAAAGTGGGCACGGGGCACTACCCCCCGTCGGTATTACTGGTAACGCCAACATTGTATATCCTATGTAAACTTCTGTCAACCACACGTGCTGGCCCATCTGGCCCAGTACTGGCCCAACCGGGTATACATCCGCGAAGAAAGGGAGCAGGGCCCTGCTGCCTCCGTGGCCCGGCACCGTGCCTGGAGTCTGTGATCGGAAGGACTCACCAGTGGCTCCCGCTCCCGGCTGGCAGTGACAGCCAGCTCAATTGGCCCTGAGGCGAGACGCCCGCACCCTGGGCCCTTCCCCTGCACACCGTATTATGTCTCCAATTAAGGCTACTCACTGCCTGCCCAGGAACGCAAGACACTGTTACGAGATCATGGGGATGAGTAGACTCTGCTAGGTACACCCCAAGGAGCACATCTAGGCGACACTACAGGACACGGCTGGCTTTAGGGTGGCTCTTTATTGTGTTAGGGTTTGATGACGGGAAGGCTCCGCTCGACGCGTGCCGTTTACCACCGGGATCCTGGGCGCGAATATAACTTGCAGCCCTAGCCTCACAGCCCCTCATCTATCTTCAGGTATTCCTTGTCTACCAGTTTCCGTATGTGCTGGCTCAGCGTCTCCTCAACTGTCACTCCATGCTGTTCCTCCAGGACAAACATCATGGTGACTGCTGTCTGGGCGACATCCAAGAGCTCCCGGGCCACCCCCCTGGCCAGGGCCCTTTCGGCCTCTTGAGTCTTTCCTTCAGATGACCGGTCATAGCCCCGGAAACGTCCTATGGCAGCACCCAGCTCGCCCGCTTCCTCCATGAGCTTCAGCGCTGTGGATTCCAGCGTTGGCCTCAGGTTGTTGAGGCGGGGAAGCGCGATGGTCTTGCTGTCCGGCCTCTTCATCTACCTGCTTCCTCCCGCTCTATCCTGGAGCACTCAACCCCTGCCTCCTGCAGCATCTGCCTGGCAAGGGTGTCCGGGTATTCCTTCATGTATACCACCCTGCGCAGCCCCGCGTTGATTATCATCTTGGCGCAGGTGATGCAGGGCTCTGTAGTGGTGTACAAGGTGGCCCCCTCCACACTGAACCCATAGAGGGATGCCTGGATTATCGCGTTCTGCTCCCCGTGAAGCCCCCTGCAGAGCTCCTGGCGCTCACCCGAGGGTATCTGAAGCCTCTCCCTGAGGCAGCCCACCTCGAGACAGTGAGCCATGCCCGAGGGTGCCCCGTTATAGCCTGTGGCGAGTATACGCTTGTCCTTGACGATGATGGCCCCCACGTGGCGCCTGAGGCAGGTCGACCTCTTCGCCACGACCTGGGCAACCTCCATGAAGTACTCATCCCAACCGGGTCTCTGGTCGCTTGTCATGGCCACACCTCTACTTGGTCCCAAATAGCCTATCCCCGGCATCGCCAAGGCCAGGGAGTATGTAACCGTGAGAGTTCAGTTCCCTGTCCAGTGCAGCAGTGAATATCTCCACATCGGGATGGCGTTGCTCCACCACGGCAACACCCTCAGGAGCGGCAATGATGCACACCACCTTGATGGCCCCGGCACCGTGTTTCTCTAGAAGGTCTAGCGCCCGTACCATCGAGCCCCCGGTAGCGAGCATGGGATCCACCAGTAAGACCTCTCGTTCGGCCAAGTCCCCGGGGAGATTGCAGTAGTACTCCTGGGGCTTCAGCGTATCCGGGTCACGGTACAGCCCAATGTGCCCGACCTTCGCCATGGGAACCAGCCTGAGAATGCCATCCACCATCCCAAGGCCCGCCCTGAGAATGGCCACTACCGCCACCTTCTTGCCACTGACAACGTGGCACTGAGTGGCCTCCAGGGGGGTCCGGACGCTTACGGGGGTCAAAGGCATCTTACGCGTAACCTCGTAGGCGAGAAGCATGCTGAGTTCTGACACCAGTTCCCTGAATTCCTTGACACCAGTACCCGCGTTCCTCAGGTAGGCCACCTTGTGCTGGACAAGGGGATGCTCCACAACCTGGACTCTGGCCGGCTCTCCCATGTCTACTCCCCCTGTCTTTACGGCATGGCTGCCTTGTGCGGGCCGGCCGCGGCCATGCCCTAGCTACTGGTCTCGCAGGTCGTCCAATTGTGTAACCTTCTTGACACGGGATACATGCCGGCCCCCGGAGAAACCCGTTCCCAGCCACGTCTCCAGTATCTCCAGGGCAAGGCCGGGGCCAATGACCCTGGCCCCCATACAGAGGACATTGGCATCGTTGTGTTCCCGCGTGACCCTTGCAGAGAACACATCATGGCAGAGGGCAGCGCGCACACCACGAACCTTGTTTGCTGCAATGGACATCCCTATCCCTGTGCCGCATATCAGCACTCCCCGGTCTGCCTCCCCCGTGGCAACCGCCCGTGCCACTGGGAGGGCGATATCGGGGTAGTCCACGCTCTCGCAGCAAGAGGTTCCATAGTCCAGAACCTGTACCCCTTTCTCACGCAAACGCTCCTTGAACACCTGCTTCATTTCAAACCCGGCGTGGTCTGCCCCCAGGGCCACTCTCACGTCATCTTCACCCCCCTGGACCAGTCTCCCCAGCCAGGATATCAACCAGCCGCTCAAGGGCACTTCTGATTTCCTGAGCGGTTCTCCTGTATGTCTCTGCATCAGAACTCCAGGGATCCTGGACGTCACCGGATAACCCCACGTACTCCCGGAGGACATGGGTCTTGCCCCGTGCCTCGGGGAACTGCTGCAGGACCCTGTCTCTCTGCTCTGCTGTCATGGTGATGATGAGGTCGGCCCAGTCCACCATGTCCCACTGCAGGCGCCTGGCCCTGTGGCCTGACAAGTCCAGTCCCATCTCCGCCACAGCCGAAACGGCGCCGGCAGTCGCCGGTGTGCCGTCAAAGGCGGATACGCCAGCGGAGACCAGCGTGTAGCCTGCCAGCCCTCTTTCCTGGAGGATCCGCTCCAGTATCACCTGAGCCATGCTGCTTCGGCAGGTGTTCCCGGTACATACCAGGAGAACCACGCGGGAAGCGCCTGCGTTACACCTTCGGGTGGCAGCCTTCCTCAGCCGGTTCATCACAGCCAGACCCATTCCGGATGTCACCATACCCTCAGCAACTATCATGTCAGGGCATGAGGCATCAATTTGGCGCAGGGCTGCGAAGAGCTGGGAAGCCACCTCGTCTGGCCTGTCCCAGCTACCCATGGTCACTACCTGAAAGGCATCATACGAGTGGGCAGTCTCGCGGTGGGCGAGCACACCTACCTTGAGCCCCTTTGCGTGCAAGTCCCTGAGGATCTTCTTTATCCTGGCCACCTGGGCCTCTCTGGGTCCCTCCACCAGCCAGAGCTCCGCCCTGGGCGCGTAGTGGCGGTACTTCATCCCGGGGGATGCGGGCACACCCCAGTAGCCGGCACCGCCCTCCAGTATCCCGGGCGCCACCTCTACTTCCCCCAGGAACTCCTGGAGCGCCTCCCTGGTGACTCCGCCGGGCCGCAGGATCACAGGGACTTGACCGGTGAGATCCAGGACCGTCGACTCCACCCCCACCCCGGCCGGGCCCCCGTCCACAACAGCGTCAATTCTCCCGTCGAGGTCATCAAGGACGTGACGGGCCGTGGTAGGGCTGGGACGACCAGAGAGGTTGGCGCTGGGAGCAGCCACGGGCACGCTAGCCCTGGCTATGAGCTCCAGGGCCACCCTGTGCCTGGGCATTCTGACCGCAACGGTGTCCAGGCCTGATGACACCACAGGGGGCACCCTGGAACTCCTGTTGAATATGAGTGTGAGGGGCCCTGGCCAGAAGCGTTCGATGAGACGGGCGTGGACCGGCTTGACCTGCTGCACAAGCGGCTCCACATCGCCGGGAGAAGATACATGGACTATGGTTGGGTTGTCGGCGGGCCGTCCCTTGGCCTCATACATCCTGTGAATGGCCCGGGCGTCTCTAGCCGCCGCGCCAAGCCCGTAGACTGTCTCTGTGGGAAAGGCCACCAGCCCACCGTCCCGGAGCAGCCTGGCAGGCTCGTCCAGCTCAGGCCCAGGATTCAATGGATCGGTCATGAAGAGACGGGTCTTCACCTTGTACATGAGATCAATCTCTCCTTGCCACAAGAACTCGCGGCCTGTGCGAGTAGTCGTTCACCACACGGACTCCTTGGAACTCCCCGGTGCTCTCCAGGTAGTCTTGAGCCAGGGCGGCCTCGCCAGGGGCCACCTCAAGGATAAGGTAGCCGCCGGTCTTAATCTTGCCCGGCGCCTGGTCAAGAAGCCTTCTGACCAGATCAAGCCCGTCAGGTCCCCCATCCAATGCCAGCCTTGGTTCGTACTGCACCTCTGGCTGGATCCCTTCCAGATCCCCTGTGGCTACGTAGGGGAGGTTGGCCAGGATGAGGTCTGCCTTGAGAACCACTGGTGCCAGCAGGTCCCCTTGAAGGAACACGATATCAATTCCGTGGGCCTTTGCGTTATTCCTGGCAACATCCAGGGCCCCCAGGGATATGTCGGTTGCATACACACGGGCACAGGGACAGTAGTAGGCAACGGATACGGCGATTGCCCCGCTCCCCGTGCCAACGTCTACGACCACGGGGCCTTCCCTGAACTGGGCAAGCCGCAACGCCTCCTCTACCAGGATTTCCGTTTCCGGCCGAGGTATTAGCACGCGCTGGTCCACGCGGAAGGCCAGGGACATGAATTCCTGTGTCCCGGTGAGGTACTGGAGGGGAATACGGTGGGCCCTCTCCTCCAGCACCCCCCAGAAGTGAGAGAGCCGGGGCTCGGACAGCCATCCACCATCCACCCACAGGCGGTAGGGGTCCGCCTGGGTCACACTACCCAGCAGCAGGAGGGCATCCCTGGCGGGATCCTCAACCCCCCCATCGCTGAGAAGGTCCCTCCCTTTGGCCAGGGCTTCCCGCACGCTCAGGGTTTCGCTCATGCCTTACCCTCCGCCATCTGAAGCCTGGCAGACTCGTCCGCAGCCATGAGGGCATCGATTATGGCCAGGATATCGCCGTCCAGGACGCTGTCAAGCCTGTGCAGTGTCAGCCCTATCCTGTGGTCGGTGACCCTGGCCTGCGGGAAGTTGTACGTCCGTATCCTCTCGGAACGGTCGCCTGTACCGACCTGGGAACGGCGGGCTTCGGCTTGTTCCTGGTGCTGAGCCTCTTCGGCCATGTGGAGTAGCCTGGCCCTGAGCACCCTCATGGCCTTGTCCCGGTTCTTGTGCTGGGACTTCTCATCCTGGCACGTAACCACAAGCCCGGTGGGAAGGTGGGTAATCCGGATTGCTGAGTATGTTGTGTTGACGCTCTGACCCCCTGGCCCGCTGGAACAGTAGGTATCTATCCTAAGGTCCTCAGGATCGATATCGACGTCTACCTCTTCTGCCTCGGGCAACACCGCCACAGTGGCAGCTGATGTATGGATCCTGCCGCTTGACTCCGTGACTGGAATGCGTTGTACCCTGTGGACACCGCTCTCGTACTTGAGGCGGCTGTATGCCCCCTTGCCTTCCACGACAAAGACTATTTCCTTGATGCCGCCAATGTCCGTCATATTGGCGGTCATGACCTCCGTCCTCCATCCCGAACGCTCTGCGTAGCGCACGTACATGCGATAAAGGTCCGAAGCGAAGAGCCCCGCCTCGTTGCCTCCCGTCCCCGCCCGGATCTCCATAACTACGTTCTTGTCATCATTGGGGTCCCGGGGAAGCAGCATGACCCTGAGCTCCCGCTGAAGGCAATCCCGGCGGTCCGCCAGGGCCTCTATCTCCTCTTCCACCATGGCCCGGAAATCGGCGTCGGCCCCTTTCAAGAGGTACTTGGCCTCCTGGATTTCCTCGATGACCTTCTTGTACTCGCGATACTTCAAGACCATATCCTCCAGGTGGGAGATTTCCCTGGCATAAGCCTGGATCTCCGAGGAACTCTTCTCAGTAGCGGGATCGGCCAGGAGGCGTGAGAGCTCGTCATATCGCTCCTCTGCCACGCGTAACCGGTCATCCATCAATCCCACCCCCTTGATGCTCCTCCATTAGGCCTGAGAGGGCCGCGAGCGCAACTTCGACTTGGCCAGTATCGGGTTCTCTTGTGGTCAGGGACTGGAGCCACATCCCGGGCGCCAGCACCCACCGTAACGGTGAGCCAGGGCGGATCCGGCCAGACAGCTTGATGATCTCATAGGCCACTCCCGATACTACTGGGAGCATGGCTATGCGTAACAGGATGCGCTGGATCACGCCGGGCCAGCCAAAGAAGGAGAACAGGAAGATGCTAACCACCGCCACCAGGAGGAGGAAACTCGTCCCGCAGCGGGGGTGCAGCCGGGGGTACTTGGCCGCCGTTGTCACGTCCATGGAGCCGCCGTCTTCCAGGGCATTGATCACCTTGTGCTCAGCGCCATGGTACTCCAGGACTCGCTGTATGTCCTTCATACGGGATATTGTTACTATGTAGCCTACGACAAAGGCAACCCTTATGAGCCCCTCTGCCACGTTCAGCCAGAGAGTCCGGGCAGGGAAGAACTGGCGCAGAAAGGACGCCACCAAGGTAGGGGCCACCATGAACAAGCCCACAGCCAGGGCTACTGCGACTAAAACAGCCAGCACCATGTCCCGGGTGGATACCTCTTCGTCTTCTCCCAGTGCCGCGTTGGCCGAGTACAGCAGCGCATGCACGCCCAGGGAGACCGTCTCCGCCAGGGCAACGGGACCTCTCACAAAGGGCCAGCCCAGGAAGGGCCAGCGCTTGGTCCAGGGCACCCGGTCCTCCCGGCGGGTGACGATGTCCCCGTTGGGGCCCCTGACAGCTATGTTGAATCCCTCCGGTCCCCGGATCATCACACCTTCAATGACGGCTTGGCCACCGTAGTTCTTGATGCTCACCAGAACACCGCCCTTTACAAAAAGCAGAGCCCTGGGGCTCTGCTCTTGTTCAATGCCATTGTGGGTTAGTCCGTCATTCCGTACTTGGTCTTGAACTTCTCCACACGGCCTCCCGTGTCAATGATCTTCTGAACCCCAGTGAAGAATGGGTGGCAACGGGAGCAAATCTCTACCTTAAGGTCCTTCTTGGTGGAACCGGTGCCATAGGATGCGCCGCAGGCGCAAGTAACTGTGGTCCTCACGTACTTTGGGTGTATGTCCTTCTTCAACTGCGTCACCTCGTCTAAAAAAATCCCGTGTCATCTCGAACGCTATTAATTATAGCAGACGGCGTGGCGCTTGTGAACCTCCCGCAATCACTCACCTATAATGCTACCCACTCCCACCGGAGACCTTCACTCCCAATCTAAGCGTGCCGGGCGTACGCGAAGCCAGGGGGAGGGAGATAGATCTCCCTCCCCCCGAGTTTAACAGAACAGTAGTTTGATTTTGCGAAGAAACTCTTTGAAAAGCCGCGTTAAATCGCGGTTTTTTGCTTGCGCTACGCTTGCTTTGATGGTATAATTAGACAGACTGATAAGACGCA
>JBFMCS010000037.1 GCA_040754315.1 Bacillota bacterium | reverse complement strand
ACGGACAGTCTAAACGGGCGTGGACAGGATGTAAGACTTTTCGGAGCAATCCTGGATGAAGCGTCAAAATTGGCCGAAGAGAGGCGGCCTTCCAAACTTGCGATTTAGGTAGGTTTGGTAAACCAGGATTGACGATAACCTCAGTGTACCTCTGGTGTCAGGGTTCGTAATGTTCCTGGCCTCGAACTTACCATACATCGCCGGAAGCCCGGTGGCACTTTGAGCGGGGTGCGCGCGGCAAAAGAGGAAACGGCATCCTGGCCTGGAGTACCAGGAAGGACTGGCGCCCAGAATGCCGCGAAGGGGCAGTGGGCCGGCCACGCCAGTGGTGCCCGGGCTGGCCCTGCAACATCACCTCGCCCATTCCCTCTCTCGCTCACACTTGCTCTCCGGGGATGTTCTAAAGGCGCACCCTTGGCAGTTCCGGAAGGTCTAGTGACACCTCCTTGAACGCGTTCTTTTTCGCCCATCGTGCCCAAGGAGTATTCCGGCTCCCGGCCGAAACACTAGACTCTGGAAGGGGGGGTTTGCCCGTGAACGATAACATGGCGACCTTGAGTCTCCCCTACGGGAAGGGCTGCCTGAAGGCGAAGATCCCCGCAGGCAACCTCCTGGGCACCATTGTCCCAAGGGAAGCCGCACCGGGTCTGGGTGCCCAGGGGGTCGACGAGGCCCTGGACCACCCCATTGGCAGCGCTCGCCTGGAGGATATGGCGAAGCCGGGCATGAGGGCATGCGTCCTGGCCAGCGACATCACCCGCCCCGCCCCCAGCGCCCTCATGGTGCCCAAGGTCATAGAGCGCCTCCGGGCAGGGGGGGTACAGATCGAGGACATCACGATCCTCTTCGGCCTGGGCATACACCGGGGGCACCAAGAGGCAGAGAGGGCTTCCCTGGTGGGCCCGGAGACTGCCCGAAGCGTGAGGTGCCTGGACAGCGGTGAGAGCCCCTACCTGCGTGTGGGCGTCACCCGGAGGGGCACTCCCGTTGAGATCTCGGAGGTGGCCGCCCGGGCGGACCTGCTGGTGGCCACGGGCAACATAGAGTACCACTACTTCGCTGGCTTTTCCGGGGGTGTCAAGGCACTGGTGCCCGGGGCCTCCTCCCCCAGTACCATCAGCGCAAATCACTCCCTGCAGACCCTGCCCGGGGCAGAGGCCGGCCGTCTTGAAGGGAACCCGGTGAGAGAGGACCTGGAAGAGGCTGCCGCGCTGGTGGGGGTTGACTTCATCCTAAACGTGGTCTTGGACGAGGAAAAGCAGGTGGTGCATGCCGTATCGGGGCACCCAGTGGAGGCCCACCGCAGCGGCTCTGCCTTCCTGGCGTCTCTCTACGAGGTTCCCATCCCTCGCCTGGCTGACGTGGTCATCGTGTCGCCGGGGGGCTATCCCAAGGACATTAACCTCTACCAGGCCCAGAAGGCCCTGGATAACGCGATGCCCGCTGTGCGCCCCGGGGGGGCTGTCATCCTGGCAGCCCAGTGCCCCGAGGGGTTTGGAGAGGACTGCTTCCGGGAGTGGATGCTAGAGGCCCGGGACCACCGGGAGATCCTGGACAGGGCGTGCCGGGGCTTCGTGCTGGGGGCCCACAAGGCAGTGGCCTATGCCAGGGCGGCGGAACGAGCCTCCCTGTACCTTGTATCAGAACAGCCCCAGGGCACGGTGGGTCGCCTTCTCAGGCAGGAGCCGGATCTGGGCAGCGCCCTGCAGCATGCCCTCGGCCGGCTAGGGGATGACGCCATGGCCTGGGCCATGCCGCTGGGCGGCTCGACCAGGCCAAGACTGGACAGGGGCGGGAGAAAAGACTCCATGTCCCGGTGACGAGGAGGAAGAGGCCTGTGAACTTCGGAGAGATCGCCAGGCACAAGACGGGGGTGCTTGTCATCGGGGGAGGGGGCGCCGGGCTCCAGGCTGCTGTGGCGGCCGCCTCTAGAGGGGCCGCGGTCACCCTGGTGAGCAAGAGCCCGGTAGGCAAGGCCAACTGCACTGCTGTGTCAAGGGGCGCCCTGGGGGGACCCCCAGGACTCCCCCCAGGTCCACGCGGAAGATACCTTGCGGGGCGGCTCCTGGCTGGGTGACAGGGCCATGGTGGAGGCCATGACCCAGCGAGTCGTGGATGAGATGAGGCTCTTTTGGGAGGAAGGCGTGGATTTCCTGGAGTCGGGGGGCAAACCCCACACCAGGTGGGCGGCGGGTCACTCCAAGCCCAGGATGATCAATACCCGCCACTCCTCGGGCGCGGACTTCACACGGTTCCTGGTACGCAAGGCCCTGGCTAAGGGAGTGACTCTCCTTGGCGGGATAACCGTGGCGTCTCTCCTCAAGGATGCTTCAGGCAGGTGCGCCGGGGCGCTGGCAGTCTCAGCGGAGGGCCTCTCCATATACCAAGCCTCCGCGGTGATCCTGGCCACAGGCGGGGGCGCCAGGGCCTACGCCCGCTCGGATAACCCTCGAAGAGCCGTGGGTGACGGCTACGGGCTGGCCTACCAGGCGGGGGTTCCCCTGGTAGACATGGAGTTCGTGCAGTTCTACCCGGTATGCCTGGCGGAGCCCGGCAGGGCGCCCCTGGTTATCATCTATGATGCCCTCTTAGAGGCCGGGGCGCGCCTGGAGAACAGTGAAGGCCGGAACATACCCGATCTCTACGGCATGGAAGGCCTGGGATCCCTCACGCGGGATGCCCTTGGACAGGCCATCTGGAGGGAGGTATCCGAGGGCCGGGGAGTGAACGGGGGGGCGCTCCTGGACATTACCACCATCCCGGCAGGGAAGGCCGGGAGGATCAGTCACCTTTGGCCCAAGGGAACCGGGCGCTATAAAGTGGCCCCGGCGTGTCACTTCTTCATGGGGGGCGTGGTGACGTCACCGTCAGGGGAGACGGAGGTGCCTGGCTTGTTCGCCGCCGGGGAGGTGGTAGGAGGGGTCCACGGTGCCAACCGGCTGGCAGGGAACGCCCTGGCAGAGGCGTGGGCCTTAGGCCGCGCGGCGGGGGAGGGCGCAGCCGCCTCGGCCATGGATGGATGTCCCGGCAAGCCCGGAACCGGGGAGGCCCTGGAGGACCTCCACCGCTTGGCCCTGGGCAAGCCCGGCCGCCAGTCACAGGTGCCCTCGATAATGTGGGAGCACGTCTCCCTGGAGAGGCGCCGGGATGGCCTCATCAAGGCCCTGGCCCTCTTGGACCATGAGGCGGAGGCCCTTAGTGCCTCCGGGACCCAGGACTTCGCGGGTCTCATGGGACTCCTGGAGGACCGGTGGATGCTCCTGGCAGGGGAGATGGTCACCAGGTCCGCCCTGGCCCGGGAGGAAAGCCGGGGTGCCCACTCAAGGAGCGACCACCCGGCTGAGGACCCCTCCTGGAGGTGCCCCTTGGAGATCAGGAGGGGTCCGGAAGATATGAGGATAGAGCCCCGCCTAGGGTAGAAGGGGCTTGGGAAGTATGGGGCGGATGATGGTCTCCACCAGGAAGAGGGGGCTAGGGATCTCCGCCCCGAACACCTGGCCAATGGCCATGAAGAGCCCGGCGGCCACGAGGAGCCCGTAAACCGCCAGCTCCCTGCCCCTTCCCTCGCCTATGAGGGCGGGAAGGTCCGCGAGGGCTATGAGGAGGTAGATGAGAACCACGCCTGCGGATTGAAGGATCACCCCTTCCTCACCCCCTCCGGGTTCGCGATGAGAGACCTTATAAGACCTGCCAGGAGGATCACCGAGGGTACGAGATATTCAAAGGGCAGGGCGAAGGGGCCGAAGAACACCTCCAGGAAGCCCGCGACCCCCACGACGCTGGTGGCCAGGCGCTGGGCCACGCCGATGAGGAGAAGTCCCACCACGAGGGCAAGGCGCCTGTAGTCCTTGAGGCCGAACACCTGGGCAATGGAGAGGCAACACGCATACTGGAATATACCGAACTTCACGAATACCGCGGCAAGCCAGAACGTCATCAAGAAGATATCCAACCGGTTCAGAAACCCTCCGATGGTCACCACTCTGAACAGGGAGAATGTGGGGAACACCAGGTGGTCTGGGAGCACAGGCCCAAAGGTGGCCACCACGGCGATGCCGTTGATGATGAGGATGCCGCCGAGGATGAGGTTGGCCCAGAGGACAGCCTTCCCAGCCTCCTGGGGCCTGCGCAGGTTCGGGATCATCAGTGTGAGTATGATCATCTCCCCCCGGAAGGCGCTGGCGCTCAGTGATGCCCTGGCGAGGCCCCATGGCCCTGCCTCTCCCAGGGGCCTGAGGCGCTCGAGGTCCATGAGAGGGAGGGTGAAGAGCAATGTTACCAGGATGACGATGATGAACAGGGGTATGAACCAGTTAACCCGGGCTATTACCTCGATACCCTGCCGTACCATGTAGGAGACAGCCAAGCCCATCACGCCCAGGAACACTATGAGGGGGGTCTCCCGCATGAAGACCGAGGTCATGAACTCCCCCACCTCCCTGAGGATCACCGAGGCGGTGATGAAGAAGAACACAACGTAGCCAGCACCTATCGCCTTTCCAATGTAGGGGCCGAGGAAGGCCTCGGCATTCCCCAGGAGCCCCCTTTGAGGGAATCTCTTTCCGAAGCCGTAGGTCAGCAAAGAAAGGTAAAGCCCGCTCCCCGTGGCTATAAGGGGTGCCATCCAGGCATCCTGCTGGGCTACCGCCGCGATGGAGGGCAGGAATAGGATGGCGGTGGGGAACACCGTCGTTACCATAAGCCATGTTGCCTGCCAGGTGGAGACCCGCTCCTCTTGCGTCACCCATCACCCCCGATTTGTCTCCAGACCCCGGTGGGGTGCAGGATCTGCTGGGTCGTCACGAGCGTGGTTCTGATGTCGTAGGTTACCTGTGCTCTGGGGAAGTAGTGATCCCGCCAGCGGGAGCTGGTCCTTCTCCAGGCATCTGGGTCGTGCCGGGCGAGCCTTTCGCCGAAGCCGAAGACATCCGAACCGGCGGACTGGGCCTTTTTGACGGCCGCCCTCATCTCGTCCTCCGCTGCCTGGGCAAAGGCTGCCTCCAGGTCCCTGACCACCTCAGACTGGGAAAGGTCCACGGACGGGTCGTAGAGTTCCCCCGCGCTGCCCAGTTCTACCAACTTGACGCTGACCCGGACGGTGTCACCCTCCAGGCTCACCTTCACAGTGGTAGAGGAACGCAGTATCTCCACGGATGCCTTTCCAATATCTGGTGAGTGGACGGTGATTACACCGGAGTCCGTCTCTCCAAGAAGCCTGTTGGCACCCCTGGTCTCAGCGGGGTCCAGCCAGCCCACGAGCCTGTCCTCCCTGAACATGCCGGATCCCCCCAGCCGCAGGGACCCGGAGGGGTCGGATCGGCCTCCGGTCCCGGGGAGCTTTCCCTCTGGGTCTCTGATGGGTTCCACCCTGGGGATCAGGGGATCCCTGCCCTCGGCCACCATTACCCTGGCCACGTCCAGAAGGTCCACGGGCACAGTCTTGGAGTGCCGCACTGCGTTGGCGATCATCCCGAAGAGCTCCTGAGCCGGTGTCTGCTCCTGCGCTCCCGGTGCCCTCAAGATATCCAGGGCCTCAACCCCGGTGAGCACCACCCAGCCGTTCAGGCGGAAGTCGCCCTTTCTCAGGAAGAAGTCAATGATGGGAAAGATGCCCTGCCGTGCTGCCTCGTGCCCTATGATCGCGATGTTGCTCTGGCCCAGGAAGAGCTTGCGGGATGACTGGGTGGCGAAGTTACGTTCCGCCTCCCAAATGGTTTCACCTGTTGTTGCCGCCGTCAGGAAGGGCCTGGTATCCACCATGGCTGTTCCTCCGCCTCCTGGGCTGCCTCCTTGGTCCCTGGGCCTGGGGATCTCCACTATGAAACGCCAGGCCCCCTTGTCCTCCTCGGGGAGCCTGTCCACCCCCACGGCGGTCACGATGGCCAGGTCATTGATCTCCCGGCGGCTCCAGCAGGAAGTGGCCAGGAAGGCCAGGGCCAGTGCCAGGACAGTGAAGGAGACGCGCCTCAATGATGGTATCACCCTTTCTTCCCCCAGCCCATCCAGTTCCAGAGGGTTGTAAGGGGGGCCCGCCCCGGAGCCTGCCTCAGGGCCTGCCTAGTCCGGTTGGCGCTGCCCAGGGATTGGGGTCTCCTGGTCATGGCCCACAAGGGCACCCTCACTGCCACGTCCTTCATGTCGCCCAGGGAGAATGGGGAAATGGGCGCGAGGTAGGGAGTGCCGAAGGACTTGAGGGCTGCTAAGTGGGTCGTCACTACCATGAGGGTGACCATGATGCCAAAGAGGCCCATGCCGGCTCCGGCGGCGATGAGCAGGAACCTGAGAAGCCTCAGGGCCACCGTCATGGCGAAGGAGGGTACCGCGAAGGTAGCCAGGCCGGTCAGGGCTACCACCATGACCAGGGCAGGGGAGACGATGCCGGCCTGGACCGCGGCCTGGCCCAGGACGAGTGCCCCGACTATGCTGAGGGCCTGCCCCAGCCTGCCTGGGAGCCTCAACCCGGCCTCCCGGAGAACCTCGAAGGTGAATTCCAGGATGAACACCTCAACGACAGCGGGGAAGGGTACCCCTTCCCTCTGGGCCGCGATGCTGAACACGAGCTGGCTGGGAAGCATCTCCTGGTGGAAGGTGGTGATGGCTACGTAGAGTCCTGGCAAGAGGAGGGCAGTGGCCATGGCAAGGATCCTCACCAGCCGGGCGAAGGTGGCTATGAAGAAGCGCTCGTAGTAGTCGTCACTGGCCTGCAGGAACTGGACGAAGAGGGTTGGCACCAGGAGCGCAAAGGGGGTGCCGTCGGTGAGTATAGCGACCCTGCCCTCCAGGAGGGCCGCGGTGACCTTGTCCGGGCGTTCTGTATGCTCGATCTGGGGGAACGGGGAGAAGGGATTATCCTCTATGAACTCCTCAATGTAGTTGCTCTCCAGGACGCCGTCCACGTCGACGGTATCCAGGCGCCTCCTGACCTCCTTGACGAGGTTCTCCGGGGCAAGGCCCTGGATGTAGGCCAAGAGCACCTCGGTGTGAGTGGCCCTTCCCAGGCGGAAGGACTCGAAGGCCAGGGCGGGCGTACGGATCCGCCTCCTTAGCAGTGCCATGTTGGTCCTGAGGGTCTCAGTGAAGCCCACCCTGGGGCCCCGGATGACGATCTCCCCGTCGGGCTCCTCCACCGGGCGGTTCTCCCACCCCCTGACCGAGAGGATCAAGGCTTTGTCCTGCCCATCCACGAACACGGCAGTATCCCCGGCGAGGATGTGGCCGATCACCGCATCCATGAGGTCGGTCTCCTGGACGTCCCCGATGGAGATGGCGTGGTTCTTGAGGTACTCCAGCGGAGAGGGGCCGGAGAGGAAGTCGCTCCGAGGGCCCTGGCGCGCCTGGACCAGCATGGATTCCAGGGCGTTCCGGTAGAGGAGGGGCTTGGAAACCAGTTGCTCAATGTACACCAGGCCCACCTTGACCCGGTTCTTGATGCCCAGGTGAACCTCTCTGAATATGACGTCGGGGTTATGGCCTATTGTGCCCTTGAGCTCCTCCAGGTTTTTGTGGAGGCCGGGGTGGACCTTGGCCGTCACCTTCTCCCGGGGCCCGCTGGGTATGGGATCGGGTTTGGAAGTGGAATTCTCCCTGGCCCTCCCGCCCCGGGCCAGGCGTCTCAGAAAGCCCAGCAGTACTCCCACCTCCCCTCTCATCTAGTCTGGCCTGGAGCGCCCGGGATATGTGCCAGGAAACTACCCGGGCGGGGGAAGAAGGGGAAGGGGCCAGGGGGATGGAAGGGAATAGCTGGACATGTGTAGACAGGCAGCACCACAAGGGGAGGTAGCACCTGTGGAACTGGACTGGCCAGCCAGGAGGGCTGTGATGGATGGCCTCAAGGGGGCGGTGGGCCTGACCCCCGTGGTCAGGTTGTCCAGGATCACCCCGGGGACCAAGGTGAGGATCCCGGCAAGGCTGGAGTAATTCTCCAGCGAGGACAATGCCAGGGCCCACCACCTGACCACAGGGCCGGAGGTATGGGGGAGGCGGGGAGAGGCAGACCTATTCGTGGCCTCCGGGGGAGCGGCGGAACTGTAAGCGGAGTGTGAAGGTTCCTCAAGGAGAGGGACCCCGGCGTGAAGGTGCTGGTGGTTGAACCCGAGGTGTGCGGTGCTCTCCGGGGGTGGCCTGGGTTCCCACAGCATAGAGGGGATAATCATCCAGGCAAGTTCCGAGGAGGCCCTGGAAGTGGCCCGCTCGCTGGCGCGCCTTCAGGGAATGTCCTGCGGCATATCCGCAGGCTGTAACGTGGCGGCTGCCTCATGGCCTCAAGGCACTTTACGCGGCTTAGGACCATAGTCACCTTGATCGGTGAAAACGGCCTAAGGTACCTGTCAACGGAATTGTGCGGCGGCCCTGGCTTTGGCCAGCATACCCGCCACAGGAGAGGCGTGTGAGGCCCGAGGATGCAAAGAGGCTTAAAGGACGGACCCTACAGGTCATATCCAGGCTCTTAGATGTGTGAGGGGGAAGATGAAGGCGTGCAGCCTGAGCTGAGCACCGAGGACGTTTTCCCGCAGGACCTTGAGGACCCCGAGGGTGGCTCGTGGGTGGAGCGTGTGGCGCTCCTCCACGGGCGGTTGGTGAGGCAGGGCGTGCCCCGGGAGCCTGCGGGCAGGGCTATCCTGGATATCATCGCCCTGGGGATGGCGGTAGATAGAGGCCTTCTTACCGGGGGTCCGCTGGCCCGGGCAGCCAGCGACCTCGAGGCGGGGAGGGACCCCTTCCCTGATCTGGCCCTGGCCTGCCTCCGCCTGAGGGATGCCGTGGGGAACACGCTCTTCCCTGGCGGTTCTGAATTAGGGGTCCTGGCAGGAGATGCCCTCCTGGCGGTCCTGGAACTAGTAGGGGAGGGGCCTGGCCCACTGGATGCCATGGGGGTCCTCTACTCCAGGCTGTGCCTGGAGATACCGAGGAAGGCCCGGGGCATCTACTACACGCCCCAGGCCGTGGTACGCTTCCTGGTGGACCGCACCCTGGGGGCCACCCTCAGGGATCTTGAGGGTCGTTACCTGGAGGCGCTCTCCCGGGGAGATCGGGAGGGCTTTCTTGAGGCTGTAGCTGGCACCGGGAGGATCCGGGTGGTAGACCCGGCCATGGGTGCTGGGGCCTTTCTGAGCGAGGCGCTCAGCCTTCTCCTTGGGTTCTTCCAGCGCCTCCGGGACATGGCCGGGGCATCCGGCGTGGCCAAGGGGGCACCTGCGCTTGAGGCCCTCCTGTCGCAGGGTCCCTGCCCTATGGTGTACGGGGTGGAGATCGACCCCTTCTCCCGGGACGTTGCCGCCCTAACCCTGGCGCTCCAGGCAGGTGTGGACCCCTCAGCTAGTAGCGTGGCGCTTGGGAGGAACCTCCGGGTGGGCAACGCCCTTACCTCCCCGGCGCCCTCAAGGGAGGTGCTGGCCCTGGATCACGGCCCAGACCTGGCTTGCATGGTCAGGGCCAGGGTGAACGGGGCCCCGGGGACCACCCCCGGGTGGGCGCGGCAGGTGGCAGGAGGCATTGAGGAGTTATTCTCACCGGACGCTTCGTGGAGCCAGAGCCCCAGGGCCTTTCCCTGGGAGCTTGAGTATCCCGAGGTGTTCTTCGATAGCCGCGGGTGCGTGAGGCCGGGCGCCGGCTTCAGCCACGTCCTGGGGAACCCGCCCTGGTCCAGGCTGAGACAACTGGCCTCTCCCTCGGAGAAGGCCCAGATGGCTGCCTTCTTTGCCCGCAGGTACCGCCACCAGCGGGGAAACCACAACCTCTACAGGCTCTTCGTTGAACTCTCCCGGGAGATCGTGGCCCCCGGTGGGAGGATCGGGCTGGTGGTTCCCTCCTCCTTTCTAGGGGAGGCCTGCTCGCTTCCATTGAGGAGGCTTCTCCTGGATGCGGGGCTGGAAGGGGTTGTGCGGGTGCCCAAGAGCCAGGTCAAGAAGGGCTTCGAGGCAGCCCCTCTGGTGGAGGCCGCACTGGTCTGGACTGGCGGCTCGGAAAGGCAGGGCGTGTGGCTGGCTGAATGGGGAAGGGGCGGTGTGGACCTCCCCCCGGACGGAAGGGTTCTCGGAGAGGGCAGGGCAATCCCCAGGCTCACGCTGCCCGCGGAGAGGGCGGTCCTGGAGAGGGTCTCCCGTTTGCCCCGCCTGGGCACCCTCGGGCGGATCCGCGCCGGGGAGGGGCCATTCCACGAGTCCGCTCACAAGGAGTTCCTTTCCCGGAACCCCGCTGATGAGCCCCTGGTGCGGAGGATGAGGGTTCACCGCTACCACCTGGATCTCAAGGGCGGTTCCCACTGGAGGTACCCCATGTTCCTCAGGCGTGAGGCCTTCCTGGAGAGGAAACCGGGGGCTGTCAAGTTGCCCCCCGTTCTGGTGGGCAGGGAGGTACTCCAGGTTGGCGAGACCCGCCGCCTGAAGTTTGCCCTCCTTGATGAGCCCCTCATAATAGGCAACTCCGTACTCTGGCTCGAGCCAGGGGGAGCCGATCCCTACCTCCTCCTGGCCCTGCTTAACTCGGCCTTCTCGGAGTGGTACTTCCGGGCCTTCTCCTCGACCTACCACGTGAAGGGGTACGAGATCGTGAACATTCCCGTGCCCCCCCTTACCCGTGCCATGGCCCGGGGTCTCTCCCTGGGTGCGCGCAGCCTCGAGGCTTCCCGCGGGGAGGACCTAACGCTGGACAGGGCAATGGACCGTTCGGTCTACCTCTGTCTTGGCCTGCCAGAACCCGAGGTCCAGGCGATTGAGGAGTCCTTGGGGGATTCCGGTTTGGGACCTCTCCCTTCTCGGGAAGAGGCCATAGCCACCCTGGCTTGGGTGGGGGAGGGGTCAGGGTGAGGGCCACACTGCGCTCGCTCTTGGCCGCCGGCGGGGGTGAGGACCGTGCCAGGGAGGTTTTCAGCGCCCTGGGCTACCACCCCCGGAAGGGAGAGGCCTCCTTGGACGGGCTCGACGTCCGGTGGCTGGCCTCCGCCGAGGGGGTGGATGTTTACCACCTCTGTGTCTCCCAGGGCCTTCCTGATATGGACTCCCTGTTACACGGGGACAGGGGCTCTAGCCAGGTCCTGTTGTGGCTGGATACCCCCGGAGGATGCTGGCTCGCGGCTTGCCCGGGAGGGCGCACGGTGCTCCTAAAGATGGATGAGGCAGGACTCCCCCGGCTTGCATCCCTCAGGGCTGGCCCGGGGCTCCCGGAGGGGCTCTCCCGGGCATTTGACTGGCAAGGCCTCTGGAGGCGCTTTACTAGGGATTTGGCCCTAGCCCTGGAGCGGGCTGGCTGTTTCTGGACGGTGGCGGGCTGGCTCTTCCTGTCCATGCTGGCTGCCGGCGAGGGGGCCCGCGGCTGGCCCGCCGGTGATAACCCCTACCGGGTGACCAGGGATGCCCTGGATGCCCTGGGAAGGGGTGGAGAGATGTGGCCAGGTGGGCCCGTGGCGCCCTGGGGCGGGGTGCTGAGTCCCGGGGAGACCCGTGCCCAGGATGGCGAGGGGCTAATGGAGGCCCTAGGAGCACTGGCTGCCTACCCCTACACCCACCGGGAGCACATCCCCGGAGCGCTGGAACTGGCCATAGGGCCGGGCGCCCTGGGGATGGCATACGAAGGCTCCCTGAAGGGCAGGAAGCCCACGGGGAGGTTCTACACACCCCTGCCCGTGGCGCTATTCGCGGTGGGCCAGGCCCTCTCAGTGATAGAGAGAGGAGATGGGCCCCCCAGGGTGGCGGACCCTGGGGTGGGGCTGGGGGTTTACCTGGTCGCGGCCATGGAGGTCCTGGCGGCTCAGGACCCGTCCCTATCCAGGGAGAGAATAGTCCGAGAATGCCTCCACGGGGTGGATATGGACGCAAATGCCCTGGAGGTGGCACGCTGGCGCCTTTGGCTGGCTGCCCGGGACAGGGGCGAGCCCCTGAGGCCCTTCCCCGCCGGGAACCTTGTCGAGGGAGATAGCCTGGAGATGGAGGGTTTCTCCTGGTCCCGGGCATTCCCCCAGGTCTTCCGGGAGGGGGGGTTCCACCTGGTGGTGGGCAACCCTCCCTATCTCTTCGGTGAGCAACTGAAGGGCCTGCCCAAGCCCAAGGGTTACCGGCTGGCGAAGGGCCAGTATGATGCGGCGTGGCTCTTCTGGGAGAGGTCCGTGAACTGCCTGGCCCGGCCTGGAGGTGTGGTCTCCCTCCTGACCAGTGACGCGCTGTTGGCCAGGGATGAGCCGGAGAGGGTCCGGCGGTTCCTCCTGGAGAACACCAGGCTTGAAGCCATCATCAAGGTCGGGCCGGTTTTTCCCGCAGGGGTTTCCGGGGCAGTGGTCCAGGCCCGCCCGGGAAGACCGTCAAGGGGCAAGGTCCGGGTCTACACCCTTTCGCAAGACGGGTTCCGCGAGGCCGGGGGGCTGGATACCAGGGCAATCCTGGCTGAGCCCCGGCGCCGTTTCCTGGTGGAGGGTGGCATAGAGGTGCTCACGACCATGCGGGCCTCCGGGCCCATCCTGGGGACCCACTACAAGATCTCCCGGGGAGAGGAGACGAGTCCCGCCAGGCACGTCCACACCCATAGTGGCCTTCCCGTAGTGGCGGGCAGGGACGTGAAGCGCTTGGCGAGCCTCAGGCCCAGCATGGTCATGGACCCCCGGGAGGCGCGCAAGGACCCCATGAACTACCTGGCGCCGAAGGCAGTGCTGGTGAAGACTGGCCGGCTCCTGCGGGCCACCCTTGACTACCATGGGTTCGTCACCCTCCAGTCCGTCTACAATCTCAGACCGGCGGGGGCGCTCTCCGTGGAGTTCCTGGCGGGACTCTTGGCATCCAAGGCGCTGAACTACTACGTGGTGAAGGTGGCCACTGCCCACAAGGGTATATTCCCCCAGCTGAACCAGAGCACTGTACTGGAACTGCCACTGCCGGGCGGCGACCCAGGATCCCTGGAGCGGAGGGTTGGGGAACTCTACGGGACTGGCATGCAGTGGGACGGCCTCCTGGATGGCATCGTCTACGCTCTCTACGGGCTTGCAGCGCCCCAGGTGAAGGAGGTTGAGGACTACTTTGCCGCTGGATGCCGCTAACCTGCTGGCGGATGCCAGGGGCATGGTGAAGGCCCTGGGCAAGCACAGCGGGACAGGGAGCCTGACCTGGCTGGTGCTGCACATGGCGGCCTTGAGGATGGCCGAGCCTGCGGGTCTTTCCACCCAGGGCTGGCTGGAACAGGTAGTGCACGATGCCGCCAAGGGGGACCTCGGGTCCCTTTGCCGGGTCTTCCCCCTGGAGGGCCTGGGAACTGGCCGGGACCTTGAGCCTTCCTGTGTGAGAAGGGTTGGCCTCTTCTGGCTGGAAAGGGACATCGGGCCAGGGGACGCTGGCATCCTGGGTTATCTCTATGATTGCCTCCACTGGGACGAGAGGGCCGCGAGGAAACGGCGAGGACTGTTCTACACACCTCCTCACTTGGCCCGACACATGGTGGAGGGGTGCCTCGGCCCCCTGGCGGAGTGCTGGGACGCTACCGCCGGGCCCCTGAGGTTCCTGGACCCAGCGTGTGGTGGAGGCACATTTCTCATCGAGGCCCTCCGGTGGTTCCAGCGAGTTGGGCCCCCTGGTTTGAGCCTGTGCCTGTATGGTGTGGACGTGGATGCCCTTGCTGCCAGTGTGGCCCGCTTCTCCCTGAGGCTCCTCACCCAGGACGGGACGGGAGTGACTTGCCAGGTGAAGGTGGGGGATTCCCTGGTCTGGCCGGGGAGTGCAGAGATTCCCCCTGGAGTGAGGGGTTTTGACTACGGGTCCCAGTTCCCGGAGGTCTCCGGGGCGGTCAACCCAGGGTTTCACGCTGTGGCCACGAATCCCCCCTGGGTGAGGCTAAAGGACATGGGAGGGGTCCCCGAAGGCCTTTCCCGCTACTTCCAGGCTCGTTACCGCCTGCAAAAGGGCAACCTCAACCTCTACAAGCTCTTCTGGGAGAGGTGCCTCGAGCTGGTGTGTAACGGGGGGTTTTGTGCGCTCATGCACCCTGCCACCTTCTTGGGTGAGGACCAGTCCGTGCTCTTGAGGAGGCGGATCTTCGAGGGTGCCACGGTCATTGAGGTCCTGCAGTTTACAGTGCCTGATATGAAGGGGTTTTTTGGAGGCGGGCCCGTAATGGAGGGCGCGGTAACCCTGGTGAAGAAGGAGCCCTCCGGTGACTACGTGTTCCGGTTGGGATCAGGGCCTGGTCTTCGAGCCTTTGAGCTATCCAGGGCCCGTTTGGAGGTCCTCACCCGGGGGCGCTACGAGGTACCCAACCCGGGGGTTACCGGGGAGTGCCTGAGGCTTCTAGAGAGGTTGTCGGCACACCCCAGGCTTGACCAGATCATTGAGATGGTGGGGGAAGGGCCATTTCACGAGACTGCCGACGTGGACCTGGCTTCCTGGGAGAACACAGGACACATCCTTCTCAGGGGGATCCACGTGCGCCGGTACCGGGTGGACCTGCGGGCGGCCGGCCGGTTGCCCCCGTGGGTGAACCGCCAGGAATTCCTCGCCAGGAGACCGGCGGCCATCACGTCCACAGCTCGGCGCCCGGTCCTCATTGGCAGGCAAATGGTGCACCGGGGGGAGGCAAGGAGGCTTCACTTTGCCCTCCTGGAGACGGAGGCCGTTCTCTCCAACGGTGTCCGGTACCTGTTCCCCAGGGAGGGCGTTGACCCCTGGTATGTGCTGGGCCTGCTGAACTCGAGCCTTCTTGACTGGCGCTTTTCCGTCTTCTCCAGGACCTTCAACACCAAGCCCTACGAGCTCAGGTCGCTCCCCCTGGCACCAGTGATCCATGCCGAGGGCATCGCCTCCCTGGCCCAGCGCATCACTCATGCCAGGGGTGCTGGTGACCGTGATGTGGAGGCTCGCCTGGAGGCCGCCCTGGATTGCCTTGTGTATGATGCGTACGGGCTGGAAGAGAGAGAAATAAGCCTGGTTGAGACATGTGGGAGGGTGCTGCCCTCGGTTGACGAGTCTAGGAGACTGGCGCTGGACTAAGCCTCGATGACAGGATCACCCTTCTGGCGCCTTCGGCCTCAGGTTGCCGGTTCAGCCTGTCCCCGCCGGGCGGCTCATGGATTGAGGTTAAGATCGATAAGTGGCATGACCTGAATAGCCGGGTGACCACCAGCCTGGCTGAGGCAGGCTGGTCTGCCCTGCGGCTGGCCGAGGCAACGGTGGGTGATGTGTTCTCAGATGTACTGTGGTGTTGGTGCCGAGCGTTCAAAACCAACCTGCCCAATGGGGATGATTCCTGCCAGGCCGCTACCCTGCCTTTATTGAACGGAAGTAGCTGCAAGTGTTCACCAGTCATGGACTAGACCGCTAATGCGCGACTCTTCCCCAATTTCCCCGGTAAGACGTGTTCCGTTCCTCATTGACTCTAGACCCCGTTTGATAGAGTAGGCCGGCCTCTTTCAAGGCCCGCCCCTCAATGAACGGCCGAAAGGCCGAGGAGACGAAGCCCCTGCGCTTCTATGTTCCACGCTGCATTCTCGTCCCGGTCGTGAATGGCTCCGCACTCAGGACATGTCCACTCCCTGATTGAAAGCGGCATCTTATCCATCCTGTAACCGAGTCGTGACAGAGTTTGCTGGATGGGAACCACTGGTCGATTTCCACCAGCGTTCTACCATACCACTGCGCCTTGTATTTCTCAAGCGGAATCTTCATCCCACGGGGAAGCAGGTAACGGGCTGATCCTCGTTCATGGCGGGTGCCCCGCCTAACCAGGCCTTGGACCTTGAATACTGGCGCAGGCAGGGCTGATAGGCTTGCCGCTCGCTACCTGGCGCTCCGTTAACAACCCTTAACCGCCCGGTGCAGACCGGCATGCCGGATGGTGTGGGGGGACGGGGGCTAGACGCCCCCCCACCCGTTCTTAGGACTCTAGAAGGGCCATACCACAGGGACGATGGCGAGGATCCCTGCGTAGGCTATCAGGTTGAAGATGCCCCCCACCATCAGGTAGTCCTTGAACCTGTAGCCTCCCTGCAGCACCAGGGTGTTGGGGGGGGTGCCCACAGGCGTGCAGTAGGCGGCGGCGCAGGCCGTCGCCAGGGCCATGAGCACTGGGTAGGGGGATATGCCCAGCCCCTGGCACATGAAGAGCGCTATGGGGGCCAGCATGGCTGTGGTGGCAGTGTTGGACATTACCTGTGTCATGACCATCCCGAGACCGCTGATCACCGCCAGGATGAGGAAGGGATTGGGCTGGCTGCCCAGGGCGCCTATGGCGGTGTCCGCAATGAGGCGGCCGGCGCCGCTCTTGTCAAGGCCTGCGGCAAGACCCATGGAGCCCGCCAGGACCAGGAGTGTGGTCCAGTCCATATCCCTGTAGGTATCCTTCTCCGAGATACAGCCCGTGAGTATTACCAGCACCGCTCCGAGCATCGATGTAAGGTGAACCGGGATGGCCTCAGTGGCAAAGAGCACTACGCACAGGGCCATTATGGCGGAACAGGTGATCATCTTCCTCTTATCCTTGGGCTTTTCATTGCCGGAGTGATGGGTCAGGCTCACCTTGGAGGGGGTGGTCTTCTTGGTCACGGTGCCGTAGAAGACGGATTGCTCGATCTTGTACCCAAGGGTCTGCATGTAGAGGATGAGCAGGACCAGAAGGGGGCCACCGATCAGGGCGAACTCGAAGAAGCCAAAGGGCTTCAATCCCGCGGTGTCCAGGATGCCTTGGACTATCAGGGGGGGAGTGGACCCCACCAGGGTCAGCATACCCCCAGTGTTGGCGGCGAAGGCCAAGGGCATCAGGAGGTTCTTGGCTCTCACCTTCCCCCGGGAAGCCGCGGCCATCCCCATGATAACGGGGATGAAGAGGGCTGTGGCGGACGAGTTGTTCAGGAAGCCTGAGAGCAGGCCCACTACCACCATGACGACCAGCATCACCTTGCGCTCGCTGTTGCCGGTCACCCTTGCCAGGACACGACCCATCTCCTGGGCGACGCCGGTCTCGAACAGTGCGGTGCCCACCACTATCATGCCTCCAACCAGGAACACAACCTGGGAGGAAAAGCCGCTGAAGGCAACGGAAAAGTCCACCACATTGAAGAGGGCCAGTGCAACACAGGCGCCCACCGATGTGAGGGCCAGGGGTATCTTCTCCGTTATGTAAAGCACGATGACAACTCCAAGGATTACAAGGGCTGTTACGGATGCGTCCATTGTGGATCCGCCTCTTTCCAGTTAGTCGTTATCTCCAGGGGACCAGGCTCCGTGCCTGCTATCAGCGCAGGATGTGAAGGGGCCGCGGTCCAGGAATGCTCCATTCCCTGCCGGGCCTATTGGCCCACCGATCCATAGTTCCTATTTCGTTAAGTACAAGCATAACCGGTTCTAGACACGTCAATTGGACCAGCATTCTCAGGGTCCTCCTATCCATGAAACCCCCTTTTGGGGAGAATGTCAACCCCGGCTTCAATATTGTGAACTCATTCACATATCTGAGCTTTTTAAAAGGGCCGCATGGACCCTGGGGTTCATCTCCCTCTCGGTGTGGACTTCGACACGCGCGGAGCGTTTCCTGCCAAGGCCTGGGCAATGGGCTGGAATATTCCTTCCGGAGGGTGGCACGTTTCGTGCAAGCCAGGTTCCGGTCTTGGGAACATTGGACCAGTCCATTGAACTGGCACTCGAGTTGGGGCTATCATGTTGGGCCCTAGCCCCCTGACTGCCTCTTCCTTGCCCGGAACCTCCTAACCTTCAAGAGGTTGCCGCAGGTTTTATCGCACCAGCGCCGGTTCCGGCTCCGGCTCTCATCGTAGAAGACCCACTTGCAGTCAGGGTTTTCGCAGATCTTGATCCGGCTGCGCTCCCTTTGGGCCAGGAGGTTTGCGCAGGAGGCGGCGATCTCTGAGAGTACCCAGTCCCAGTCCTTCTCAAAGGGCACCAGCACGACCCTCTCATTGCCTGTCTTTCCCGAAAAGACCCGCCCGAGACGGCATAGTGATAGGTAGGCGTTCAGCGCGCCCAGGTCCTCCTGGGTGAGTGCCTGCCCCTGGGCCACCCTGGCCAGGAGCCCCTCCAGGAAGGTGCGAAGGTGCAATAGTGAGGCCAGGTCTGCGGATCCGGGAGAATCCGGGACCTCCAGGCTCCACTTGGCAAGGAACCCCTTGAGCCAAGTGGGATCCCCCAGGGGTTCCCGGAAGAGACTGTGGGTGTTATACCACTTGGTGTTCACGAAATCCAGGCAAAGGCTTTCCAAGGGTTGTAACCCCCTATTGGACTATTGACCGTTACATGTGCCCGTGGTATGTTAATTATAGTCCTGTAACCCCCGTAAGTCAAAACGGTGGTTACAACAAAGAAGGGGGTGCCCCCGTGGCGAGCAGTGTGGCAGGCAGGTTCACCGCTGCCCTGGAAGGCCTGGGAGCCAGGGTGAAGATCCTTCCCATCCAGAGGTGGGAGGACGTGGAGAGGGAGATGGCCGGGCATTACAAGCAAATGGATAGGGCATTCTTCGAGACCTGGTTTTCTGGGCGGTTCCGGGCTTGTGACGACCACCTCCCGGGCGCCCAGTCCCTGGTGGTGGTTGCCGTTCCAAGTCCAGTGGCTGAGGTGAGGTTCAGCTTTAGGGACGGCAGCCGCTCCTTCACCGTGCCTCCCACATACGTCTACAGGGAGGATGAGCAGAGGGTCTCCGGGGTCCTCTCAGGCACACTGGGGGCCGAGGGTCTCCATTTCAAGAGGGCCGAGCTTCCCGCGAAGCTCCTGGCGGCCAGGAGCGGCCTCGGTGAGTACGGGCGAAACAACATTTGCTACGTAGGGGGAATGGGGAGTTTCTGCCGGCTCATGACATACTATGCCGGCCTCTTGCCCCAGGACGATGACTGGCGGGAGGCCAAGTCCATGGATGCCTGCGAGGGGTGCTCGGCCTGTATGAGCCAGTGTCCCACGGGCAGCATCCGCCGGGACAGGTTTCTCATCGGGGCTGACCGGTGCCTCACCAGCTTCAACGAGATGGGCGGGCACTTCCCCTCGTGGCTGGACCCCCGCTGGCACCACTGCCTTGTGGGGTGTATGAGGTGCCAGGCGGTGTGCCCCCAGAACCGGGACTACCTGGGCAGGGTGACCGTGCAGGGCACCTTTGACCTGGCGGACACCTCAATGATCCTGGAGGGATTGCCCCTTGAAGACCTGCCCGCCCGGACCCAGGAGAAACTCGAGGTTCTAGGGCTGAAGGAGTACTATCCTATCCTCGGGCGAAACATTTCCCTGCTTGTATCCTTGGAATGAGGCAAGACCTCCCACGCCATTCCCTCGGGGTTCCTTTGCAGGTATGGGGCATTACCATGGAGAAGCAAGCAATCATGACTTGAGTCATCCCTGTAACACATGGTGAAAGGAGGCCGGGGCAGTGAATAATTTCGGCTGGATATGGCTTATATTAATCCTGTTTACCCTGGTGCCCGTCATCCGCCAGAGGCAGCTGGAAATGGAGCGCATCCGGATAATGAGGCAACTGGAGAAGAAGAGGGGCTCCCGCTTCATCAGCATGATCCACAGGCAGGAGGCCCTGGCCTTCTTCGGGCTGCCTCTCTCGCGCTACATCAACATTGAAGACTCCGAGCAGGTGCTGAGGGCCATTCGCATGACGCCGGACGACATGCCCTTGGACCTCCTGCTCCACACGCCGGGTGGGCTTGTGCTGGCCTCGGAGCAGATAGCCAGGGCCCTGCGGCGCCACCCTGCGAAGGTCACCGTGTTCGTGCCCCACTATGCGATGTCCGGGGGCACCCTGGTTGCACTGGCCGCGGACGAGATCGTCATGGACGAGAATGCGGTCCTGGGTCCCCTGGACCCCCAGGTTGGGAACTTCCCGGCGGTGTCCGTTCTCAAGGCTGTGGACATGAAGCCCCGGGAGAGGGTGGACGACGAGACGCTGATCCTGGCGGACGTAGCTGCTAAGGCCATGAGCCAGGTAAAGGCTACCGTCCTGGAGGTTCTCAAGGAACGCCTTGACGAAGAGAAGGCCGAATTCGTCGCTGACTACCTCACCGATGGCCACTGGACCCATGACTACCCGATAACCTGCGAGGAACTCGCCCGCCTGGGGCTCCCTGTGTGCGGGGCGCTGCCGGAGGAGATATACAGGCTCATGGACCACTACCCGCAGCCGTCCGGCCGGAGGCCTTCTATCCAGTACGTACCATTGCCCTACCGGAGGGAGAAGGGCGCCTAGCGCCCCAGGAGTACCCAGAGGTAACTCCCATAGGAGAGGAGAGGGCTTAGGCCCTTCCAGCGCTCCCTCTTGCGCGAGGTCCAGGCCAAGGTGAGCAGGGTCAATCCGAAATAGACCAGTGCGGGCGCGTCCAGCCGGGCGAAGCCCGCACCTAGCCATGTGGGGGCCAAGACTGCGCTGAGCCCCAGGGTGGTCCGGAGCGGCGGGGAGCTGTCAGCGCTGGTGCTGGACGTGAACGACCTTAAGACAGCCAGTAACCGGTTCGGTCATACCACGGGGGACTGGATGCTCCAGGCGTTTGCCAAGATCCTCAGGGCATTTACCCGGGAGAGTGACGTGGTAGCCCGGTACGGAGGGGACGAGTTCGCCGTGCTGGCTCCCGGTTCCGGAAGGGCAGAGGCCTTGGCCATGGCCCAGGATCGAGAACGCCTTGGCCCAGAGCCAGCCTGGAGGGCCCGAGGGTGTGGTGCGGCTCAGCGCCTCCATGGGCGTGGCGGTGTGCCAGGGGAATGCCATCTACTGGGAGGACTCGGTGAACGTGGCTGATGCCCGGCTCTACCAGGCCAAACACGCCCACAAGCGGAAGAAGGGGTGCATCGTGAAAGAGCCACCGGGGGTGCCAGGGATTCGAGGGCGCGGGGAGAAGTTCTTTCCTGGGTGAGCCTAGTGAGGCGATATGTGCTACTGTGTGACCTGGATGCATTCTATGCCTCTGTCGAGCAGCGTGACAACCCCGAGTACCGGGGGAAGCCCCTGATAGTGGGGGGGAATCCCGACAGCAGGGGGGTAGTGTCCACCTGTTCCTACGAGGCACGGGCCTTCGGTGTTCGCTCAGCCATGCCTTTGGCTACCGCCAGGAGGCTATGTCCCGGGGCTGTCTTCGTAGAGCCCGATATGGCCAAGTACCAGGCGGTTTCAGGCCAGTTCCTCGAAATCCTGGATCGCTACACCCCGGATGTGGAGGCCGTCTCCATCGATGAGGCCTATCTTGAGGTCCGGGGGCCCGAGGGCCGCGGCGTTGAGGTAGCCAGGGACTTAAGAGCCCAGGTCAAGCGGGACCTGGGCATTACCGTGTCTGTGGGGATAGCCATCAACAAGTTCCTGGCGAAGCTGGCGGCGGAGATGGCCAAGCCCGACGGCCTCCGGGAGATTGACCCCAAGGATGCTGAGAGGCTCTTGGAACCCCTGGATGTCGGGGTGCTCCCGGGGATCGGGGAGAGGACAGGCTCGAAGCTGCGGGCCATGGGCATAAGGAGGGTAGGGGATCTCAAGGGGATGCCCCCTTTGTTCTTCAAGACACACTTTGGCTCCAGGGGCAGGGCCATGATGGAGTTCTGCAGGGGGGTGGACCAGAGGGAACTGGAACTGGGGTCAGACCCCAAATCCATGAGTGAGGAGACAACCTTCTCCAGGGATGTGGCGGACATGAACACCCTGTCCTCGACGCTTCTGGGCTTGGCCGAGGCCCTGGGCTACAGGCTGAGGTCATCCGGGTTCCTGGCAAGGACCGTCACGCTGAAGCTCCGCACCGAGGACTTCGAGAGCACCAGCCGTTCCAGGAGCCTCCGGTCGCCCACCGCCGACGACATGCTCTTGTACCAGGCTGCCCGGGACCTCCTGGGTGCTGGGACCGGCACGAAGAGGGTGAGGCTCACCGGCATCCAGGTCTCCAACCTGGTGTCCCGGAGGGATGCCCTTCACCAGGGTGACCTCTTTGAGGACAGCCAGGCATCCCAGCGGCAGGAGGCACTCCTTGAGACCATGGACCACCTCCGCAGGCGCTTCGGCATGCAGGTGATACGGAGGGCGGGGGGCCGGCTGCACCGCCGGTGAAGCCTAGACCACGTAGCGTACTTGCGAACCTGGAAGGATCCTCTGGGTCTCCTCCTGGAGGAAGGCCCGGATGTCCTCAAGTACCTTGGGCGGGTAGACGTACTTCCCGTAGCCGAACTGGCCGAACCGGTACTGCCGCCCCTCTTCCTCCAGGGGAAGGAGGGTGCCCGGGTGTCTCGCGAGTATGAGCCTCTTTGCGCGGGCTGTGAAGCGGTGGGTGACAACCTCGAGAAAGGGGGCCCACTCGGCAGCCTTGGCTACCTGCCTAAGAAGATCCTCGAGTTCCTCTTTCCACCCTGGGTAAACCATGACCGGGGCCACCAGGAAGCCCACTGCGTACCCTGCTTTCCACAGTTGCCTGGCAGCTCTTACCCTTTCGCTGGTGGGAGCTACCCCGGCTTCGAATGTCTCCTCCACGTAACGAGGGCTCAGGGACACCCGGGCCTCAGTGTGGCCTCCGTGCTCCACGCCCAGCAGGCCGGACACCTGGGGGTCCTTAGTTACGAAGCGAAAGCGGCCTTTCTCCTGGCCCGCGAAGAACCTCACGGCTGAGGCCAGCGAACCGGTGTAGGGTTCAACGGGCACCGGGTCCGACGTGCAAGACCCCTCAAAGGAGGTCTCCTTGGGAAGACGCTCCTTGATGTACCGGCCTGCCCTGGCCAGGATCTCGTCGACGTTGACGTAGACACGGATGTAAGGGCGCGGGCCCAGCGTGGTCTGGAGGTAGCAGTACTGGCAGTGTCCAGGGCAGCCTGTGACCAGGGGCAGGGCGTAGTCGGCCGAGGGCCGGGACCCCTGGAATTCCAGCGAACGCTTGACCCCCACAACCAGGGTGGCCTTGGCCTCCGCGTAGGCCCGCCTTGGTGTGTCCCCAGGGACTCCTGTGACCCGGTTGTGGCCAGTTGTGTAGGAGAGTGGTAGCCCGGAGGACTTGAAGCGGTGGTAGAGTCTCTCACCCAGGGGGTACCTGAGGGCGTCCCTTTCAAAGAATACCCTTTTGGGCACGAACATGCGGTATCACCTCAAGGAGTAGTATGGTCCATGGGGTGTGAACCAAGACTTCCTCCCAGTCGTTGACAACCTTTGCAGTGCCCTGTAGCATATGACATGTAAATCAATCATGTGAAGGCTCCCCTGAATGAATCCAGGGGCTTCTAGGGCAAAGGCCCAGGGCTTGCCTTCCCAAACCCAAAATGTTTAGCGCGGCATTGTGGTCACGGCCTAAAACCATACCGCAACACGGACAACTGAAAACCCTCTCCGACAACGGCA
>JBFMCS010000036.1 GCA_040754315.1 Bacillota bacterium | reverse complement strand
AAGTTGACCGGTTCTTTCCGTCAAGTCGCCTGTGTCTTAAGTGTGGGACTATTAAGGATGACTTGACGCTGAATGACCGAACATTTGTTTGTGAGTGCGGTTACACCGCAGGCAGAGATTGGAATGCTGCCTTTAACATTGAGGCGGAAGCGTTAAGAATCCATACTGGCCGGAGTGGGTTCACGGACAGTCTAAACGGGCGTGGACAGGATGTAAGACTTTTCGGAGCAATCCTGGATGAAGCGTCAAAATTGGCCGAAGAGAGGCGGCCTTCCAAACTTGCGGTTTAGGTAGGTTTGGTAAACCAGGGGGAAGCCATTCTGGGCTGCTACGCCATTGTGGTTCCCTATTGGAGTAACGAGCACCGTCAACACCGGAATTGCCGGCGCTGGACGGGATCGGCTGGGGGTGGACGAGCTTGAGGCATTGCGCCTGGAGGATGTTGAAGGGCTCAAGGAGGAGGAGTGCGCCAAGCGCATGAACCTGGCCCAGGCACCTTCCAGCGCAGGCTGAGCGCCGCCAAGGAGAAGTTGACCCGGGCGGTTGTGGAAGGCAAGGCCATCCGCATAGAGGGCGGTGGCTGCAAGTACGTGGCCCGGGGGTTCATGTGCGGCGGTTGCGGTCAGAGGTGGGAGAAAGACCTCCACGAGCGCGAGGTTGCGGGATGCCCGTGTGCGGCAGCAGCCAGGTCCGGCCCCAGTGGGGCAGGGGAGGGGGACACGGCCCGGAACGGCGAGGGGCCCGCGCTGAGGGTGTCCTGGGGGACAAGCTGGGGGTGTTCCTACCCTTGACCCGCTACCAGGCGCCGCCCACCGCAGGATGCCTCGTACACCACCCTTCCCCCGGCTACGGTCAGTATAACCTTGCCCTTCAACCGGAGGTTCAAGTAGGCATAGGGACAGTTCCTCGACTTGCTCTGGTACCCTTCCGCCCTGGGAGTCCACCCGGCCTGGGGGTCCACCAGGATCAGGTCACCCCTGCTCCCGGGAGAAAGGCTTCCCCTGTCATCCAGCCCGAGAAGACGTGCCGGGTTAAGGGAGAGCACCCGGGCCAGATCAGGCCACTCTAGCAGCCCCTCTTCAACCAGCGAGCACGCCAGGGAGAGGCAGGTCTCCAGTCCAATGACCCCGGGCTTTCCCTCCTTGAAGGGGCAGTTCTTATCGGAGGTGAGGTGGGGGGCGTGGTCCGTGGCGATCATGTCTATGGTGCCTCTGGCCAGGCCCCTGCGCAGCGCGTCCCTGTCCCGGGCGGACCGGAGAGGCGGGTTTACCTTCCCCAGGGTACCCAGGCGCGCCACATCGTCTGATGTGAGGGTGAGGTGATGAGGAGTGACCTCAGCGGTGACCCTAACACCGCGGGCCTTGGCCAGGGCCACCATTTCCAGGGCTGCCTCGGTTGAGATGTGTTGTATGTGGAGATGGCCCCCTGTCCCCGCTGCCACTGCCAGGTCCCTGGCCACTGCTGCCGTCTCAGCGGATACAGGCACGCCCCTGAGACCCAAGGAGGTGGCGATGGGCCCTTCCGCTATCCCAGGATCGTACACCAGCGAGGGGTCCTCACAGTGGTCGGCCACGGCCACCCCCAGCTCACTACACTGAAGCAGTGCCTGCCTGAGTAGCCCCGCGGTGCTGATGTTGTTCCCGTCATCGGTGAAGATGGGTGCCGAGGCCCGCGCCAGCTGGGTCATGGGCGACATGGTTATTCCCTTGCGGCCAACGGACACCGCCCCGGCAAAGAGCACGTCCGCTTTGAGTCCCTGGGCTTGACGGCGCATCAGGGCGAGGAGTCCGGGGTTGTCCATGGGAGGATCGGTGTTGGGCATTGCCACGATGGTGGTGAAGCCACCGGCGGCCGCGGCCTTTGTACCCGAATCCAGGTCCTCCTTTGACTCCTCACCAGGGGTTCGAAGGTGGGCGTGCACATCCACGAGGCCAGGCAGGACCAGGAGACCCGAGGCATCGATGGTGAGGGGCCCCTCCGAAATGGGCTCCCGGTTTACGCTGGCCACACGTCCCTGGTGGATCAGGATGCAGGTCTCGGCGTCTAGCCCACTGGTGGGGTCCACGACCCTACCGCCGGTTATCTGGATGATATCCACGCTCCGGCCTCCCTCTCTTGGGGTCAGGGTATCCTACGGGGATATATACTACCCGGGTTGGGAAGTCCCCTTCCCGCCGTGCCAGGAAGACCAGGGGGTGGGGGCTCCTCCAGGACCAGGTGTTGGCGCAACCGCAGGCAGGCACACACGAGTTCTTCCTACAGGAATCCGGCGAGGTCACTCAGAATATCAACACCATGGAATCTCAAGCCATCCCCCGGCGGCAGTCCACCTGGGCCCTGGCCGGTTACGGCTACGTGATGGGCGCGGTGTTCTGCTGGTCCACCTACCCCATAATCATGAAGGTTGCCTACTCGCACGGAGTCGAACCCATTGACCTTATGGGGGTACGCCTGGTGGTGGCGGCTTCACTGCTCTTGGGCTACTGCCTCCTCCGGCTAAAGAGGGGGGACTACGGGTCATTCCTGGATTCCACTCACCGCTGGGACCTCATCCTCCAGGTCCTGACGGGAGCCGCCACATCCTTCTGCACAACCTACGCCATAGCGTTCATCGACGCAGGGGCAGCCATCATGATCCTCTACCTATATCCCGCCATGACCAATGTGCTGTCCATCGCCTACTTCGGTGAGCGACTGGGTCGGATCAGGATAGGCTCTCTGCTCCTGGCCCTGGTTGGCCTCTACCTGGTGGTGAACCCAGGCCAGTCCAGCCTGAACACCACAGGTGTCACCCTGGCGCTAGCCGGGGCGTTCACCTATGCCCTCAGCCAGGTTTACGCTCAGAAGAACCTGGACCGGGTACACCCCGCAGCCATTTCGGCCTACGTGGTCCTGGGCACACTGGTAATAGTGCTGCTGCTAAGGAAGCCCTCCTACCTGCTGGCACCGTCCCTGCCCCTGCTCTGGTCGGGCGCCAGCCTGGGGCTGATCCCAACCGCCCTGGGTTTCGTGCTAGGTTTCCTTGGCATACGCTGCCTCGGTGCCAGCAGGGCCAGCATCGTCATGACCATTGAGCCGGTTCTCACCATCACCCTGGCGATGCTTATCCTGAAGGAGAGCCTGTCGTGGACCCAGGCTCTAGGGGCTGTGTCCATCCTTACCGGCGTACTTGCGCTTAGGCTCGAGTCCTTCAAGTGCCGGGAACCGGTCCCAGGGGGGACCACCAGGGAGTGAAACCAGCGTCACGCTGGGAGGGGGTCTGTGCCCTGGTAGTGGCAGTTATTCCCAGGGAAATGGCCCGCCGTAGTCCTGCCGCTGTCGCTGCTTGGGCCAGGGATAGGAGGATAGCAAGGACAGAGCCGCAAGCGCAGGTGTGTACAGAAAGGGGAGATCCTGTGTTCTGGGTTCTTGAGCGGTGCGGGGGTGCTAGATTCCAGGGGGTTGGCTAGAGCCTGGTCCCAAGTCACTGAAGGGCCCTGCGCACCGGTATAGAATCCCCAAGGAGGATGAGCGGCCGTCGTCCCGCAGGGCGGGGCGTCCCAGGCCGGGTCCCATATCCAGGGCCCTAGGGTACGGGCCTGCCATCAGAGGAGGTAATGACGTGGCGAAGAAGACCATCCTTGATTTCCAGGAAATGAAGAAGAAAGGCGAGAAGATCGTCTACGTAACCGGGTACAACGCGCAGGTGGCGCGGCTTGAGGAAGCCGCGGGCGTGGATATGATCCTAGTGGGAGACTCCGTGGGCAATACCGACTTGGGTTATGCCTCCACCATTCCGGTCACCATGGAAGAGATGCTGGTGTTCTGCAAGGCGGTGCGCAGGGGGGCGCAGGATACCTTCGTGGTTGGGGACATGCCCTTCATGTCCTACCAGGGTTCCATAACTGATGCCGTCTACAACGCTGGCCGTCTCATCAAAGAGGCAGAGATGGATGCGGTGAAACTGGAGGGCGGAGCAGAGATGGCTCCGGTGGTGGAGGCCATGACCCGGGCCGGTATGCTGGTGATGGGCCACATAGGCCTCACACCCCAGTCCGCCGGGCAATTTGGCGGCTGGAGGGCCCAGGGAAGAGACCCTAAGAAGGCCCTCTCACTGGTAAAGGATGCGCTTGCCCTGGAGAACGCAGGTGCCTTCTCCGTGCTCCTCGAGGGGGTGCCCCCGGTGGTGAGCGACACCATCCGCCAGCGCTCTTCAGTGCCCATCCTGGGGATCGGGGCGGGAAGCCCCTGCGACGGCCAGCTCCTCATCATCTACGACCTCCTGGGTATGTTCCAGCTGTTCACCCCCAAGTTCGTGAAGAAGTACGGCAACCTGGCAGAGGACATCAAGTCCATGGTGGGGGAGTACTGTTCCGACGTGAGGCAAGGGGCCTTCCCAGGAAAGGAACACGCCTACGGGATGCCGCCTGAGGCGGAAGCCGAGTTCCGCAGGATGCTCAAGGAGGAGCTGGGGGATTAGCCCAGGGGCCATGCCCCGGGAAAGGGGTGGCCACATGGACGACGCTGGTGTCCTGGCCCTAGCAAAGACCCTGATCCAGTTTGACACCACCAACCCGCCGGGGAACGAAGGGGGCCTGGCTAGGTTTGCTGGCCGGTACCTGGAGGGCCTTGGTGTCGAGGTCTCCCTTCACAGCGTGGGCACGGGCAGGCTGGCGGTGGTGGCGCGCCTGCCAGGGGACCTTGAGGGCATCCTGGTCTTCAACGGTCACTCCGACGTTGTTCCAGCGGGTAGCGGCTGGACAACCCCTCCCTTCAGGCCCGAGGTACGCGACGGCCGCCTCTACGGGCGAGGGAGCACCGACATGAAGGGTGGGGTGGCCGCCATGATGGCGGCAGTGTCCCGCCTGGCCCAGGTGCCAGCCTGCCAGCGGGCAACCGTGGTGCTCCACATAGTCCCGGACGAGGAGGACAAGGGACTCGGTACCCGGTACCTGGTGGACCACGGCCTGGTGGAGGCAGACGCCGCCATCGTGGGTGAGCCCACAGGGTTGCAGGTCCAGGTGGCCCACAAGGGGATCCTGTGGGTCAAGGCCACCTTCCACGGTAAGTCAGCCCATGCCAGCATGCCTGGAAAAGGGGTCAACGCAATATACAAGGCCTCCTCGGCGATAGAGCGCCTCAAGAGCGAGATGGCCACGAGGCTTGCCAGGACCAACCACCCCCTTCTGGGGAGTCCCAGCGTCAGCGTGGGCGTGATAAATGGTGGGACGCGAGTGAACACTGTGCCCGACCGCTGCGAGGTGTGGATCGATCGCAGGCTTGTGCCGGGCGAGGACGCATCCCTGTCGGTCCAGGAGATCAGGGAGGTCCTATCCCCGGACAGCCTTGAGATCGATAACCTTGAGGAACCCATGGAGGTTTCCGAAAGCGAGCCCATAGTCAGCCTGGCCCTTGGTTGCGCCAGGGCCGTCACGGGAGAGGACAGGGGTATCGCTGGCTTTCCCGGTGCCACCGACGCCCGCTTCTACGTGAACGACGCTGGCATCCCCACCATTCTTCTTGGGCCTGGCTCCATTTCCAGGGCCCACACAGCGGATGAGTGGGTGCCAGTAGAGGACCTGGAGAATGCAGCCGCCATCTACTTCGAGATCGCCAGGAACTTCAGGAAGTGACCAGCAACCGGCCGGGGCAGCCCGGCAGAGGGGGGGGCAGCCATGGTATTCGAGAAGGCCGAGTACCTGGAGAGGCTGAGGAAAACCAAGGAACGGATGAGCGCCGAAGGCATAGGCGTGCTCCTGGCATCGGATCCTGCCAACATGAACTACCTCACGGGCTATGACGGGTGGTCCTTCTACGTTCCCCAGATGGTCATGGTGTTCATGGACAAGGAAGAGCCCATCTGGATCGGGAGGGAGATGGATGCCAGCGGGGCCAGGATCACCACCTGGCTGGATGGCAGCAACATCCTCTCTTACACTGATGACTACGTGCAGAACCCCCCGAAGCACCCCATGGACCACATAGCCTCGGTCCTTGGGGACCTGGGTGCAGGCACCAGCGTGATTGGGGTGGAGAAGGATGTCTACTACTTCACCGCCCTGGGTTATGAGAGGCTCCATGCGGGCCTTCCCGGGGCCCGTTTCAAGGATGCCTCACTCCTAGTGAACTGGGTGCGATTCATCAAGTCGGATAACGAGATCCGTTACATGAAGATGGCGGCCAGGCTGGTAGAGAAGGCCATGGCCACGGCCTTGGAGGCCATTGACGAGGGTATCAGGGGATGCGATGTTGTTGCCGGCATTTACCACGCCCAGATCAGCGGTACCAGCGAGTTCGGCGGGGAGTACACAGGTTTTGCTCCCATGCTGCCCTCGGGCGAGCAAACCTGTACGCCTCACCTCACCTGGTCCGACCGGGAGTACAAGAAGGGCGATGTGGTCATCCTGGAGCTAGCCGGCTGCAAGCACCGGTACCACTCACCCATGGCCAGGACAATGGTTGTAGGGCCGGCTCCGGCCGGGGTCAGGGACACCGCCCAGGTTGTTGTGGAGGGGATCGAGGCCGCCCTAGACGCGGTGAAACCTGGGGCCACATGCGAAGATGTCGAGAGAGCCTGGAGGCATGTCATCGAAAGGCAGGGCCTGAGGAAGAACTCGCGGCTTGGCTACTCCATCGGTATAGGGTACCCCCCTGACTGGGGTGAGCACACTGCCAGCCTGAGGCAGGGAGACCGGACTGTCCTAGGGCCCAACATGACGTTCCACATGATCGCCGGGATCTGGCTGGAGGACTTCGGTGTCGAGGTCAGCGAGGCCATCCGGGTTACTGAGAAGGGTTCAGAGACCCTGGCAAGTTTCCCCAGAGACCTTCTGGTCAAATGAATGGCTTGGACTGCCCTGGCTTCAGGGGTGTACTGGTTAGGGGCACCATTTCCCAGACCCTTGAACCGGCGCCGGGTTACGTAACCCTTACCATTTGCGCCCCTGAGATAGCCCGCAGGGCAAGACCGGGCCAGTTTGTGATGGTGCGGGGCTGGGGCACCCACAGCCCGCTGCTGTCCCGTCCCTTCAGTGTCCATCGATTGCATCCCTCACGTGGTCTTTTCCCAGCTCCTGGTGAGGGTGGTGGGGGAGGCCACCAGCCTCATGTCAGGATGGGCTCAAGGGCATGAACTATCTTTGGACCCAGGCCTCCTGGGCCAGGTGGTGGCGGCTGTGCGGGGGGTAACGGCCCTCCCCGTCATCGCCAATCTGTCTCCCAATGTGGCGGACATCGCCCAGATGGCGCGGGCAGCCCAGGAGGCTGGTGCCGACGCGGTGTCAGCGGTGAACACCATCTCTGGGCTGGCCATAGACATCCGGTCGAGGATGCCTGTTTTCCCCAGGGGTCCCGGCGGCCTGTCCGGCCCTGCGGTGAAGCCCCTGGCACTCAAGGCTGTGTGGGACATATTCCGGGGTGCCTCCCTCCCCATTATCGGCATGGGAGGGATAGTGTCAGCCCGGGACGCGCTGGAGTTCATCCTGGCCGGGGCCAGCGCTGTGGCCATAGGCACAGGGAACTTTGTGAATCCCAGGGTGATGCTGGAGGTGATCGAGGGGATCAGGGAGTACATGAAGGGATCAGGTCTGGAGTCACTGGGTCAGATGGTAGGTGCGGCGCACCGGCTGCCGGGCCCAGGTGCAAATTCCTAGAGGAGGGGTGATATTCTGGCGCTGGAATTCGGTATACTGGGTATACCCTACGACACCGCGGCGGGCCTTGGCCGGCCGGGGGCAAGGTATGCCCCGGCAGAAGTGCGCAGGAGCCTCCAGTGGCACCTCAACCGGATCAGAGGCAAGGGCGTATATGATGTGGAGGCCGGGGAGGTCCTGGACCTCGACGGCGTAAAGGTCCAGGATCACGGGGATGTTGAGGTCATTGGGTATGACCACGGGCTGATGCTGGAGAGAACAGAGGGACCCATCCTGGGGCTCCTCGAGTCAGGGGTCATCCCCGTGATCATCGGCGGGGACCACTCTGTGAGCCTGCCAGGCCTCAGGGCCCTGCACTCCATGACGGAAAGTGCCATGGGGATCATCCAGATGGATGCCCACCTTGACCTGGTGGATGACTCCCCGGTCCAGGGACGCTTCTCAGGAAGCAGCGAGATCCGCAGGGCGCTGGAACTGGACAGGGTTGCCCCTTCTAACCTTATCCAGGTGGGGGTCAGGGGCTACAACTACCCTGACCAGCTGGACTACATACGAAGGAGCGGTATCAGGCAGATACCTGCGCCGGAGTTTCGACGGGTAGGGGCTGGGGCGGCCGCCAGGGAGGCCCTGGAGGTTGCCGCCTCTGGTACTGACAGGCTGTACCTCACCCTGGATATCGATGTTCTTGACCCGGCCTACGCCCCCGGATCCGGTGCTGACGAGCCGGGGGGCCTGTCCTCCCGGGAGGTCATGGAGTTCGTGAGGCTGGTGGCCCCCCGTGTGTCTGTCATCGATATCGTAGAGGTTAACCCCATGATGGACTTCCGGGGCATGACCTCGGCCGTGGCGGCCAGGATCATCATGGACTTCATTGTCTCCGTGGTGAGGGCACGAAAGGCCGGGGCTGGAAGAACGGGCCGGGGGTGCACGGGCGGGAGGGATGGGTACGATGCCCAGAGAGGTACGCAATGAAGGGCGGTTGTCCCCAAGGGCCATGAGGTTGCCCCCCTTCGGTATCAGGAAGGTTTACGAGGCGGCGGTGGCCATGGAGCGGCAGGGGATCGAGGTCATCCACCTGGAACTGGGCAGGCCGGATTTCGACACGCCGGCCCACATCAAGGATGCGGCAATAAGAGCCATCAACGAGGGCCAGGTGCACTACACCTCCAACATGGGACTTCTCCAGCTCCGAGAGGCGATAGCCCAAAAGCTCCTGGCCCAGCACGGCCTGGAGTATGACCCCCATGAGGAGATCTTCGTGACAGTGGGAGGGTCCGAGGCTCTCATGGTGACCTTTGCTGCCATCCTCTCGGACGGGGATGGCATTGTCGTGCCGGTTCCAGGTTATACCACTTACTTTAGCCTGCCCGTCTTCTGGGGGGCCGAGGTCATACCCGTCCGGTGCTCCGAGGAGAGTGGCTACCAGCTGGATGTGAGGGATCTGGAGAAGAGCCTGACCTCGAATGCCAAGGCCATTATGGTTAACTCGCCCTGTAACCCCACGGGCGCGGTTTGGGACCGGAACACCATGGAGGGGGTAGCCAGGGTGGCCCTGGACAGGGACATGGTGGTCATTTCCGATGAGGTCTACGAAACCCTGGCCTACGACGGGGCGGAGGTGGTGAGCCCCGCAGCGCTTCCTGGTATGAGGGAGAGGACCCTCATCATCAACAGCATCTCCAAGACCTACTCAGCGACGGGGTGGCGCGTGGGGTACGTGGCGGGTCCCGCCAGGCTGGTCCAGGCGGCCTACAGGGTTCACCAGCATAACGTGGCCTCGGCCAATACCTTTGCCCAGTGGGGGGCTGTGGCAGCCCTGGAAGGCCCCCAGGACGATGTGGAGCGAATGGTCTCGGCCTTTGACGAAAGGAGGCGCTATCTCCATGATGCCCTCCAAGGGATACCAGGACTGGCTTGCCACAGGCCCCAGGGGGCCTTCTACATGTTCCCCAATACCAGCGCATTTGGGATGTCATCAGAGGAGTTGACCATGTACCTGCTCCGGGAGGCCAAGGTAGCGGTGGTTCACGGGACCGCCTTCGGCCCCGCGGGGGAGGGGCACGTCAGGATATCCTATGCCAGTTCCATGGAGAACCTCAGGGCTGCAGTGGAACGGCTGGCCGAGGCCCTCTCCAGGCTAGGATAGTCCCTGGGGCTACGCCTCGCCTTGGTGACCCTGGGGACAATTAACATAGCATTTGGGAGGTGTGTGGTTTGCTGGGAGGCAAGGACATTCTCACTACTGAGCAACTGACCCGGGAGGAACTGGAGGAGATCCTGAGGGTGACGGAGAGGTTTGACGAAGCCCTCTCCAGGCGCCAGGCGCTCGGGCACATGGAGGGGCTCATCATGGCGGCCCTCTTCTTCGAGCCCAGCACCAGGACGCGGCTGTCCTTCGAGAGCGCCATGCAGAGGCTGGGCGGCAGTGTCATCAACGTTGCTGATGCCAAGACCTCTTCCGCGGCAAAGGGCGAAACCTTGAGTGATGCCATCAGTGTCATACAGAGCTACTGCGACGTGATAGTCATACGCCACCCCGACATTGGCTCAGCAGAGGAGGCGGCCCGGGCATCAGAGGTCCCGGTGATAAACGGAGGCGATGGTTCTGGGCAACACCCCACGCAGGCGCTCCTTGACATGTACACTATCAAGAAAGAGAAAGGCCGCATGGAAGGGCTCACTGTTTCCCTGGTTGGGGATCTCAAGCACGGACGCACGGTTCACAGCCTCGTTTACCTCCTGGCGCTCTACGGCAATTCCGTGAAACTGGTATCCCCGGAGAGCCTGGCAATGCCCGGGTACATCCGGGAAACACTGGCGGCCAGGGGCGCGGATATAGAGGAAGTGGAGGACCTGGGGGCTGTGGCCGGGGTTAGCGATGTCATCTACGTGACCAGAGTGCAGAAGGAGCGCTTCCAGGACCTTGCGGAGTACGAGAGGGTGAAGGGCGCCTACGTGGTAAACGCCGATCTGGCCGGCAGGTCCAAAGAGGGGGTTACTATCATGCACCCCCTTCCCAGGGTTGACGAGATAGCGGTGGACACCGACGGCTATTCTGGTGCCGCCTACTTCCGCCAGGCGGCCAATGGGGTTCCGACCCGTATGGCGCTCCTGGCCATGGTGACTGGCCGCGCATAGCACAGGCGGGCCTACTGGCATCCCAAGTTCACCTTGATGGCTTAGGCGGGCTAGGCCCGGGGGGCTGGGTCAACCCCTCCCGGGTTCTTGCCGTTCCCTGCGGGCACCAGGAAGCCCCGGGCCACCTTACCCCAGGGCTCTCGGTCAGTGAAGATGATCTGGTACCGAAGTCCCCTACAGAAGCTAGAACTTCTCGGTTTCCTCCACTTCCGTGTACCACTTGACCTTGGGTCCCAGCTTGGCCCGGAGCCTCCACTTCATGGTCTTGGGTTCCTTCTCCAGCCGCTCAAGGAGCCGGAAGACCCGGGATTCCACAACCGCCATCTCCTCTGGGGTGATAAAGGGGTTCTGTCTCATGTACTCTAGGACCTTGCGAAGGTTCTGGGTCACCGTGTAGTAAAAGCCCCAATCCACGCCAAGGCTCTTCGATATGTAGGCGGTATCAACGGTTTCCCTGGCGAACCCCTCGGAGAGGTCGTGTTCCAGCATCATGATGATGGTGTCCTTTAGGTCCTTGGCGTTGATCTCCACGATCTGCATCTTCTCCAGCAGTACATCGGTCATGGTGATGGTGGGGCGATCCATCTCCAGGCGGCCCTGGAAGGGAACCACGTGACAGAAACTAAGGTTATCGAAGAACACGTCCACCTTGAAGCCACTAATCTGGGGATGAGCGTAGATCTGCCGGGTTTGCCCGTAGAACTTGAGGATGAACTCGTCAGGTATGTAGCCCTCCTCCTGCAGCATGCCCTGGACCCTGGCGTTGTCCCGTCCGTAGGCCATGAAATCCAGGTCGGTGATGGGACGATCTGCCGCGTCGAAGAGATGCCTGTACCTTTCACAGTGAAGCCTGATTGCTACCGCCCCTAGGAGACGCAGGGGAAAGCCCCGGGCCTCGGCCAGGTCTACCAGGCGCAAACCTTCCTGCAGGAAAGCCTCATTCGTCTGTTCCACCTTTGTTCCTCCCCCAGCTGCAGTGTGGTTGACACCCGGCCCTCTAGGCAGCTCCAGGCGTCCGGTTCCCGGGGGTCCCGGCCCTCTGAGTCCCTGGTCCGTGGGGTGCCCCGCGACTTCTCTACTCAGTACTATACAAACCGGGTATTCTCCTGTGTGCAGCCGGCACAACAAGGCGTATTTTTGCAGGCTTACGAAGTTCAGGGAATGACGGGATAAGGAAAGGGGGCACGGAGGCCCCCTCGTGTGAGATCAGCCTGCCTGTTCCAGAAGCCAGCCCAGGGAGAGCTCCCTCAGCTTGCCCGGCGCCGGGTTTCCGGTGGTCTCATCCCAGCCCGCGATGCAGTAGTAGAGGTCAAGGGCCCTCTTGAACTCACCTTCATCAACACGGACGCCCTCGGAGGGCCCATCAGGCAGTGGCTGGAAGAACCGCTGGGGCAGGTAGTCATCCTTCCTGGTAAAGCCCTCGCGGGCATTGAAGAACCTCATCATGTTCAGGCGTCTCTCGCCCGCCTTCATCAGTTCGTAGAGGGAGGTATCCCATCCAATTCCAGCCTTGCAGAGGCTCACCACATCCTCGGGCCCATACAGCTGCCACGCTGGTCCCCACACGAAGTTGCAGAGGCAGATGGTATCCAGAAGGGAGTAGAAGCACTGCGATACGAAGGCAAACCGGACCTTCTCCTCGTCCAGGGAAAGGGAGTCCTCGTAGCCCTTCCACGCGCCTATCTGGAAAAGGCGAACCCTGTCCGGGCTATCAGGTGGGAGCGAGACAGCAGGGTCGTGTTCGGACGATTCGTGGTCAGCGCCAAAGGGATTGACCGCATATATCAGCCCAACGGAGGGTTTGAACTGGGGCATGTGGGCGGGTATCTCGTTGCCCTTCACCGACATGGACAGGGCCTCGGCTCCCTTTCCAAAGTGCTGGGCTGCCGCCCTGCTGCCCTCGGCCAGGATGTCTCCTATGCCCTTGCGCTTGGCGACGAGGTGGATCAAGGCGTTCACGGCCTCGCCGTTTCCGAACCTCAGGTCAAGCCCGCCCGTATCCTCCAGGGTGATGATGCCCTTCTCGAAGCACTCCATGGCGAAGGATATGGTGGCACCACAAGAGATGGTATCCAGGCCGTACATGTTGCACAGCTGGTTGGACTCGGCAATGCTCTCCAGGGAGGTCACTCCGCAGTAGGAACCCAGGGTGGCGCAGGTCTCGTACTCTGGCCCGCCGTAGCGGGGTTCTGCCCTGCCTGGGACCTCCACAACCCGTTTGCACCTCACGGCACATCCGTAGCAGGTATCCCTCTCCTTGAGTATGGTCCTGGACATTGTTTCCCCGGTTATGCTGGAGGCCCCCTCCGGGAAGTACCCGGTGGAGATGTTCCTGGTGGGCAGGAACCCGGATTCGCTAAAGGCCAGGAGGTCCGAGTCCGTGCCGTCGATCCCCAGGTACTTCACGGCGTTATTGGCCTCGATCCTCTCCTTGACATCGGCGGTAAGCGCTCTTAGGCCCTCCGGATCCACGGGTCGCCTGGCCCTGCTCTTCCTGACAACAACCGCCTTGAGGTTCTTGGACCCCATCACGGCCCCCATGCCCGTCCTGCCGTTGGCCCTGTTGCACATGTTTATGATGCAGGCGTACTTGACCATGCGTTCACCGCCGGGCCCGATCTGGGCGATCTCCACATCACTGGCCCCCAGGTCCTTCCTAATGGCGTCCTCGGCATCCCCGGTCACCATACCCCAGGCCCCCTGGGCCTCCCTGAGTTCCGCATGGTCCCCGTCAATGAACAGGTACACAGGGTGCGTGGCCCTCCCCTGGAACACCACGGCATCCCACCCGTTTCCCTTAAGGTCCTTTGGGAAGAAGCCGCCGGATTCGCTGTCGCCAATGGCCCCAGTGAGTGGGCTCTTGGCTGTGACCACTAGGCGGCTTTGCCCGCTGATGGGAAGACCTGTAAGAGGGGAAACGGAGAACACCAGCAGGTTGCCGGGTCCCAGGGGGTCCACCCCTGCCTTCATCTCCTTGAGGATCAAGTACATGGCTAGGGCTGAGCCCCCTGGGTACAGGCGATACACCTCCGGCGGCAGGGTCAAGGGCTCAACCTTCTTGTCATCGAGGTTTACCCAGATGATTCTGGCCTCTGGAAACATGGGGATCCCTCCTTCTAGAGATTAGCGGCCGCACTGGCCGGGGCCAGGCCGTTTATCGCCCGGTGGACGACACCGTCTCTGCTGTTAATGACCCAATATAAAACTCACTTCCACACGAACCTGGGGGTATCCTGCCATTACAACAGGGCAAGGAGAGCGCCTGGCCACGAGGCAGGATCAGGTTGGAGGAGATCAGCCTCGGCCGCCGTATGCAGTATTAAGAGGGATGGCAGTGGTCCGTGCCTCGCTGGCCGGCGTGTCCAGGGATAGGGCCCTAGGGAAACCGGCTGTGCTTACTCTTGGGAGGAGGGTTCCACGGTGTACATTGTGGGTTTCGTGGGGAGTCCAAGACACGGGGGCAATACTGACACCCTCGTGGATGAGGTGCTGAAAGGGGCGTCCAAGGAGGGGGCTGTTACCCGGAAGTACAGCCTGGCAGGCATGGAGATCCACCCTTGCACTGCCTGCGATGCGTGCAAGCCACGCGGGGAGTGCGTCTTCGAAGATGACATGGTGGAGCTGGCACGAGAAATGGAGAAGGCCGACGTCTATGTCATCGGTACCCCCGTGTACTTCTGGGGGCCCAGCGCCCAGTTGAAGGCCTTTGTTGATCGCTGGTACTCGTTGCAGGAAAAGGGTGCCAGCTTCATGAACGGGAAGAAGGCCGCGCTGGTATGCACACACGAGGACGCCTCGAAGACCACCGCCCAGCACATTGTGGGCATGTTCCGGGAGAGCTTCAAGTACCTGAAGGTGGACTTCGTGGACCAGCTCTTGGTCAGCATAGATGGTAAGGGTGAGGTCAAGAAGGATAGGGATGCCATGGAGGCCGCGCGCCGGTTGGGGGGGACCCTCTCGGGCACACCTTGATCTAGCACCCCGAGTTCCCGTTCCTGGATGGCGAAAACACCGGTTTGATGCTTTATGTGGGGAGGTCACACTCGTGACCTCCTCGCGTGTTTCTTGGTGTGCATTCAAGAAGTCGGTCTGTGTCATCACCGAGCCAACCCCCGAACATCTTCAGCTCCTCCAAGACTTGGGCTGTAGCCACCTCGTCACCCAAAGGTTTCTAAACCCCTTGCTCAATCCCGTATCACGTGTAGTAGAGACAATCCCCTTCCAAAGCGAACAACCAGTCCCCGTTACACTGGGCATTGGCAAAATATGTCGCCAAAGTCGGGTTTAAGGCATCCGCTGCGCTCGACGGGGACTCCCGGGTGTGATATAACTAACATAAACAGGCAAGTAACAGGGTGGTAAGCATGCGTGAGTGGAAAACCCGCGATATAGAAGAGAGAATCCGGGAAAAGATGCCCGCGGCTAACCGCGCTCTTGTCCGTGGCCGCCGTGGGAAAGTGGTGAGACGCCGGCCGCGGGATAAAGAAGAGCAGAACATTTTGGATTTTCTCTGCAAACGCAGGTGGGAGAATGACCTCGCCACAGGTAAGGTAAGGATTATCAATAAAAGAGAGTGGTATTGTGAATTCGATTGAGCAGTTTAAGAAAGAACTGGTTCAACTGGCCGGCAAAAGCCGCTACGAAATTATGACCGAAACGACAGCTATCTTTACCGCTCTTATAGAGCCATATGGAATAATACCCGTGGTGGTCGGCGGCCTGGCTGTGGAAATCTACACGAGGGGGCAGTACACAACTCTCGATATCGACCTGGTTATGCATCGCCGGGAACTGGCTGGGGAAACTCTTGCCCGATTGGGTTTCTTGCAGGAGGGCAGGCACTGGTATCATCCGGAACTCGAAGTGGCGATAGAGATTCCAGATGATGTGCTGGAAGGTGCAGATAGGGAAAAAATAATAAAAATTAACCTGCCAAGCGGCAGATACCTCTATGTTATAGGAATTGAGGATATCATCCTGGACCGACTCCGTGCCTGTGTTCATTGGCGCTCGACATCTGATTGCGAGTGGGGATTGCGTATGCTGAAAGTGCACTATGTGTCTTTGGATTTGGACTATATGCGTACTATGGCCAAAAACGACCATGCTGCCACCTCTTATAAGTTAGAGGAATGGCTGAATGAGACAATGGAAGAATAGAGTTGCTGCAACGAACTATAGTGAACCCCCCCATACAACCCTACAGCGCACAATCAAGTGGCGACTGCATTCTGACACGCTATCGGGTGACAATATCCGTTTGCACAGCCGCCTAGGTTTTTCTGACTAAGTGCCAGGCGTGGGCAGCAAAAAGTGCATTGCCAGGAAGACCAGGCACATATGGCGGTTTAACCCGGGTAAGAGCGGATTCCGTAGTGGTCCATGCCCAGGTGGCTCTTGCCTTCCTGAAACAGTTGCTCAATGGACCAGAGCGCCCCCGGCGGCCCGGACAACTGTTCTATAGGGATGCCTCCCCGGCGCGTTGCTAAGGCGTATTTTGTCTCTCCGTCCATATTTTGACGCAGAAATAACCAGCACCCTTTACGGGGGCGGCCGTCTCTTTGCTGAGGATGATAGTGCATGGCAGTGGTCAAGGTAAGAAGCAAGTTCCACCAGGCCAAGTGGGATAACCGATCATATATGAAATGTCCACTCCGGGCCTGAGGGGGATCATCCCTCCCGAGGTGGAGGAGGAGATCCAGGGAAGGGTGGGCGATGTTGCCGCCAAGCTCCCCGTGGGAGTCAAGCGCAAGGAAGCCCCGGCCCTGCCCGGGGTCGACCAGAAGCATGTACTAGAGCACGGGATCCACCTCTCCCAGGAAACCATGGGGTCCAACCTTTCCAACGATATCAGTGAAGGCACCTGTACCATGAAGTACAATCCCAGGATCAACGAGGCCCTGTGCATGCTCCCGGGGTTCGCGGAGCTCCATCCTGACCAGGACCCCGATACGGTCCAGGGCATCCTTGAGATCTTCCACAAGTTCCAGAACGTCCTGAAGGAAGTCTCCGGCATGAACCATGTGTGCCTGCAGCCGGGCGGCGGGAACCACGCTGTCTACACCGCTTCCTCCGTGGTCCGCGCCTACCATGCCCGAAGGGGTGAGACCGGCAAGAGGACCGAGGCCATAACTACCATCTTCTCACACCCCTGTGACGCTGCAACCCCTGCTACGGCGGGCTACAAGATCATCACCCTGTATCCTGACGAAAGTGGAATACCTGACCTGGAGGCCCTGAAGGCTGCGGTTTCCGACAAGACGGCGGCCATCTTCATGACTAACCCCGAGGACATAGGCATATTCAACCCCTGCGTGGACGAGTTCGTGCGTATCGTGCACGAAGCGGGCGCCCTGGCCTTCTATGACCAGGCCAACGCCAATGCCTTCCTGGGCGTTGCCCGGGCCAAAGAGGCCGGGTTCGATATGTGCCGCTTCAACGTGCACAAGACCTTCGGCTCACCCCACGGCTGCTCGGGTCCTGCCACAGGCGCCTTCTGCTGCCAGGACTACCTGGCCAGGTTTCTGCCTGTGCCCACCATCGATTTTGACGGGCAGAAGTACTTCCTCAACTACAACCTGCCCGAGAGCGTCAGCAAGGTCCGTGACTACTACGGTGCCGCCGGCGTGATCCTCAGGGCCTACGCGTGGAGCGCCATGATGGGCGCGGGGTGGCTCAGGGAGTGCGCGGATGTCTCGGTCATCAATAATAACTGCATGTACAAGCTAATGCTGAGCATTTCGCTGGGCGCCGGCTTCCTGGACAACGGCATCATGGGGATGGAGCAGATCCGCTACACCTTCGAGAAGCTGAAGAACGACGTGAACGTGGGCTCCGACGACATGAACCGGAGGATGATAGACTCCGGCATCCCATGGTTCTGGTCCAGCCATCACCCGTGGGTGATCCCGGAACCGATGACCCTGGAGCCCTGCGAGGCCTTCTCGAAGGAAGACATCAAGGAGTACTACGAGGTAGTGAAGCAGGTGGCCAAGGAGGCCTACGAGGACCCAGCCATGGTCCAAGGCGCCCCCTACCGCTCGGTCATTCACAAGCGCAAGGACGAGCACAAGCTGGATGACCCCAAGAAGTGGGCCACCACGTGGAGGGCCTGCCTACGCAAGGTCAAGGACAAGAAGTAAGGTCCTCCCATCTGTAACGGGCTTGCCCGGGCGACATGGTCTCCCGGGCAGGCCCCCGTACGGGGAGGGAATCATACTTTCCGGGGAGGGAATGCCTTTGGCGAAGGAGAGGATTGGGGTCATCGTGAATCCCGTGGCTGGACTTGGAGGCCGCGTGGGCTTGAAGGGCACTGACGGGGCGGAGATCCTTGCGAGGGCTCGCAATCTAGGCGCGGTGCCCGAGGCGCCGGGCCGGGCCATCACCGCAATCCAGCGCCTGAAGGCCTTGGAAGAAGACGCAAAGATCATCACGTACCCCAGGGAAATGGGGGAGGACGAGGCCCGTGCCAGCGGCCTCGAGCCTAGGGTGATCGGGCAGATCACCTCCGGGGAGACCACGGCCGAAGACACCATGCGCGCGGGCAAGGAAATGCTGGAGGCGGGTGTTGACATAATCCTCTTTGCCGGAGGCGACGGTACCGCCCGGAACATCTATGACGCGGTGGACCAGAGGGTAACAGTCATTGGCATACCCGCTGGCTGCAAGATCCACTCAGCGGTGTATGCCATCAATCCCCAGAGTGCCGGTGACGTGGTCGTCCAGTACATCATGGGCAAGGTTACCCAGACCCGTGAGGCTGAGGTCATGGACATCGACGAGGACGCGTTCAGGGAGGGGATCGTCACAGCCAGGCTCTATGGGTACCTGAAGGTGCCCAACGAGCGCACGATGGTACAGAACCTGAAGAGCGGGAGGGGGTTGGGCGAGGCCGCCTCCATCAGCGGGATCGGACGCTACCTGGCCACGGGAATGGCCCCGGACTGCCTGTATATCATTGGGCCCGGCACCACCACCCGGGGGGTCATGGAGGAGATAGGGCTTCCCAAGACCCTCCTCGGGGTTGACCTTGTCTACAACAAGCACCTGGTAGCCAAGGATGTGACCGAGAGAGAGATCCTGGAGCACCTGCAAGATGGGCGTCCCGCCAAGATCATTGTCACGGTCATCGGCGGCCAGGGTTACATATTCGGCAGGGGCAACCAGCAAATCAGCCCCAAGGTCATCTGCAAGGTTGGGAAGGAGAACATCATCATAGTGGCAACCAAGGATAAGATGGTCTCCCTGGTGGGCAAGTCCCTGCTGGTAGACACGGGAGATCAGGAGACGGACAAGATGCTCTCCGGTTACATGCGGGTCATCGTGGGATACGAGGATACCATAGTGTTCAAGGTAGGCTAGTTACCGGGGGTATCGCCGACTAGACAAGACAGGGAGTGTGCTGATGGGCCGGTTGGACGGAAAGGTTGCGCTCATAACGGGGGGCTCCTGGATGTGTCCCGGGAAGACCAGTGGAAGGCGTCCATGGACACAGTGCTGAAGACCTACGGGAAGCTGAACATCCTGGTGAACAACGCCGGGGTTTCCCTGGGACGGGACATCGAGGAGACCACGCTGGAGGACTGGAACTGGCTGATGGGCATCAACGCCACAGGGGTATTCCTTGGTACGAAGTATGCCATAGAGGCTATGAAGGGTAACGGTGAGAACTGCTCCATAGTGAACAGGTCCTCCATTGACGGCCAGATCGCCGAATCCGGGCTCTTCGCCTATTGCGCCTCCAAGGGTGCCGTCACCATCCTCAGCAAGCCGGCGGCTCTCCACTGCGGGGAGAAGGGCTACCGGATCCGGGTTAACTCCGTCCACCCCGGGTACGTTCACACCGCTCTCACTGAGAAAGAGGCGGCAGACTCAGGAATGACGCCAGAGGCCTACTTCGAGAAGGTTGGGAAGATGCACCCCATAGGCTACATTGGCAGACCCATGGACATGGCCTACGCCGACATATACCTGGCGTCGGACGAATCGCTCTTCGTCACCGGTTCAGAACTGGTAATCGACGGCGGGTGGACCGCACAGTAGGCCTTTCGGGGGCCGGGTTGGCTCTCAAGCGGCGTCTGGGGAGATCTGGCGGGACAGTCCTTGAGGGGACACACCCCAGGCCCGCCAGGGGGACATGCCTGACCGTGCAAAGCCTTGTAGGATACATGAGGGAAGACGCAGGACGATCCGCACCCGGTGGCGAGGACCGGTTCTGGTGTCCCCACGGTGGAAGGACGGCCTAGAAGGAGGACCCGGCATGATCGACTTTGAAAAGGTGCGAAGCCAGGTGGGGCAGGCGTTGGAGGGGGTTCTCGAGGTGGCTAGCCTCCAGCCGGGACAGATCTTTGTGCTTGGCTGTAGTTCCAGCGAGATCATGGGTGGCAGGATTGGGAAGAACTCCAACATGGAAGTGGGACGGATCGTGGTGTCCACCATCCTGCCGGTTCTAAAGGAAAAGGGAATCTACCTGGCCGTGCAGGGTTGCGAGCACATTAACCGTGCCCTGGCCATAGAGGAGGAGGCGGCACTTCGCCATGGGCTGGAGATAGTCACAGTGATCCCCGCTCCCCACGCGGGAGGCTCAGCCTCAGTGGCAGCCTACAACCTCATGGAGAACCCCGTGATGGTGGAGCGCGTGGTGGCCCACGCAGGCATGGATATAGGAGACACATTCATAGGGATGCACCTGAAGCACGTTGCCATTCCCGTCCGCCTCCCCATAACCAGTATTGGGGGGGCCCACCTGACACTGGCCAGGACCCGGCCAAAGCTCATCGGCGGAGAAAGGGCCATCTACAGGCGGGAGACGTACGTGAAGTACCTCTAAGAGGTTGGTGTCAGGTAATACAAAAGAGGGTTGTGGTTGAACCGGCTGGCGGCAGGATCTACAATAACAGGGGTTAGAACAGGCCAGGGATCACGATGGGGCGTACGGCGCTGGAGGCAGAACTCAGGCTGGCCTGGCGCGGAGCAATCCCCACGTGGTTTAGACCTGTGGGGGTTCCGGCGGCAGTGTGCTACGCGGGGTGGCTACAGGTGTATAACGTGCTGCTGGCCGACGACGAGGTCCTGGAAAGGACATATCTCAGGTTTATCCTGGAGAAGAGCCGGTTGTGCCGGTGCGTGTTTGAAGCATCGAAAGGCCAGGAGGCTGTTGACTTCGCCAGCTGCTACCCGGTGGATGTCACATTCATGGATGTCAGGATGCCAGTGATGAACGGTCTTGAGGCTATCCAGGCTATCAAGCGGGACCATCCTGACATTATTGTCATTGTGAACAGCGCCTACGCGAAGTTTGACCTTGCCAAGGAGGATGACTGCCTCATTGCCCAGGGGCACCCGTGGCCTGATCGTCCAGGGAGGGACGACTGGCAAGATCACTTGACCTCCCGGGTAAAGGAAAAACCCACCCCGCGACGGAAACCACAGCACTGAGGCCCGCAGTGCAGCCAATCCCTTAGTCCCCCTTGGTAAGTGCCTTTGCAGTGACTGCCTGCTAGAGGCTGAGCACCCTGTGCTCAACACCAACCTGAGAGCCGTCTCATCCCTGTGATTGATGCCAACCTGCGCCAGCTGGCGGGCACCGGGTGTTCCAGGCACACCTGGGCGGCATGACACCGGGCAGCACCTGCTCGGTATGTGGCATGAGCCTTACCGGGGGGCTCCCCATCGAACAGGACCCGCGATGACGCAGCCTGTTCACTTGCTCGCATGAGTTCGAGGGCCTGGAGAAGGCGTCCTTACCAGGCCTTCACCAGGAGACAATGCTTTCCTGTATCTAGGGCATGCTCGCGGCAGTCCTGGATTTCCTTGGGCAGGTTAACACTCAGCCCCGGTTTCAGTTTGAACCCTCTCCTGGCAGTACAATTAGGGAAACACACGCCCTCTAACCCTCCCTCGCCTCAGGGTGGGGGATCCGGGAGCGGGACCTGGTACGATTGTCTTCCATTCCAGCAGGTCAGCGTGGTGTACCCGGCCTCATACAGGGCAATGACCAGATCGCCCGCTTTGAACCCGGTCTCCCTGGGGTAATGGGCATCCGAGGCCGTCACCACGGGAATGCCCAGCTCCCTGGCCGTGCGCAGGTACCACCGGGGCGGGTAGGTCTCTTTGGCGGGTTTTCTCAGCCCTGCCGAACTGAACTCCATGCACATCCCGGCATTCCCGATCTCGGCCAAGGTCTCCCTGAGCAACCCATCGTATGGGAGACCAGGCCTTTGCCCGGCGGCCTTCACCACATCCAGGTGGCCCAGGATGTCGAAAAGGCCCGAGGAAACAGCCTCTTTGACCAGGCCAAAGTAGCGGCGGTAGATGGAATTCACCTCATTTTCGGGCCATGTCACATCCAGGTGATCAAAGGGGAAGGCCGTGCCATCACCCGCCAGGTCCCAGTGGACGGAGCCAATGACGTAGTCCCACGGGTGGCCCTCCAGGTAGTGCTGGGTTGCCTCCTCCTTTCCCCTGAGGTAGTCCATCTCTATCCCCAGCTTCACGGGGTATCCTCCGGCCTTAAGGGAGAGCACCAGGTTGACGAAGTCGTCTGTTCTCTCCGTGCAATACTGGGCGGCCCAGGGGATGTCCAGAAGGTGGCGAGCTTCTACGAACCGGTGTCCGTGTTCCACCAGCCCTACTTCCTGGATGCCCACCCTCTCGGCGGCCTCAAGGAACCGGAGGGCCCAGCCTCTTTCATAGGGACCGTTCTCCAGGTGGACGTGGTAGTCAAGGAACAATGGGATCAGCCCCCGCTTCCTTCAGGAGCTGCGCGGGGAGCTCCACAGCTCGGACACCGTGAACCCCCGGCACTCCGGCAATGCTGTTCGACAGGTCTCCGGGAACAGGCTCATCCACCTGGAGTATCATCAAGGCATCCCCACCCACTGACTTCCTGCCAACCTGCATGGAGGCTATATTCACCCTTCTTTCGCCCAGCAGGGTTCCTACCCTGCCAATGAGCCCTGGCCTGTCAGCATGCGGGCACACCAGCATGTGGGGAGAGGGAACAAACTCCAGGCTGTAGCCGTCCATCTCCACCACTCGGGCTTGGCCCGCAGGGGTCAAGATGCCGGAGACAGTCCTCAGCCTGTGGGCAGTTCCCGCCCGCAACTGGATCATCCAGGGGTGACCATGGTCCAGGTGGCGGGTCTCCGATACCTTGGTGCCTCGTTCCCTCGCCACCAGGGGTGCATTGATGTGGTTACACGGGGCGGCCACAGTGTTCTGGAGGAGCCCCTTGAGAATGTAGCTCGTGGCCAGGCTGGTGTTGTCACATTCCACGTTGGCGAAGGACACCTGGGCCTGTTCCAGTGCCCACGGGAAGACCTGGGCGTGCAGGAGTCCTAGCAGCTCGGCCAGGGGAATGAGAGGGCGCAGGGCACTCCAGTCTTCCCGAGAGAGCCTGGGCTGGTTCACTGCGCTCTCCACCGGGAGGCCCTTCAACGCCTTCAGGACCTGCTCTGCCACGTAGATGGCATTGTAATCCTGGGCTTCAACGGTAGACGCCCCCAGGTGAGGGGTCAAGACGACGTTGGGCAGGTCCACCAGGGGGCTCGGGCCCAGGGGCTCCTTGGAGAAGACGTCCAGGGCTGCCCCGGCTATCCTGCCCTCCTTCAACGCTTGGCATAGGGCCTTCTCGTCAACAACGCTGCCACGGGCGCAGTTGATCAGGCGCGCGGAGGGCTTCATGAGGGCGATCTCATCCCTTCCAATCATGCCCCTGGTCTCCCGGGTCAGGGGGCAGTGCAGGGTTACGAAGTCCGCCCTGGAAAGGGTCTCCTCCAGCGACACCTGGGAGATGTCCATCTTGGAGATCTGCTCGGGTGATATGTAAGGGTCGTAGGCGATGACTTCCATGCCCAGCGAACGTGCTCGCCTGGCAACCTCAAGTCCGACCTTGCCTGTGCCTATAACCCCCAGCACCTTGCCATTGAGTTCAGTGCCCATGAAGGCTTCTCTCTCCCACTGGCTCTTCCTTAGCGCCGCATCCGCCTGGGGTATGTTGCGCGCGATGGCGAACAATAGCGCAAGGGTGTGCTCACAGGCGGCCATCGTATTCCCCCCGGGCACATTCACTACCACTATGCCTCGGGACGTCGCCTCTTCCACGTCTATGTTGTCCACGCCCACCCCTGCACGCCCCACCACTTTGAGATTGTTCCCGGCCTGGAGCAATTCCCTGGATACCTTCGTCTGGCTCCTGACCACCAAGGCGTCACAGGTTGCCACCCGCTCTAGCAGTGCATCCCGTGGAAGGCCCGGGCAGTTGTCAACCTCGGCCTCGCTCAGCAAGAGATCCACCCCGGGCTGAGCTATGGCATCGGCCACCAGCACCTTCAAGTGCCCTCACCCCCTGCCTGGCGCGCTGCCTCCAGGGCCGCCGGCACATCCACAGTGGCACCCACGTCTCTTAACGCTAACCCCAGCCTCTCCAGGGCGGCCAGCACATGGCCGGTGGTGGCTGCTCCCATGTGGCCGAAGCGAATGATCTCTCCCTTCAGGTGTCCCTGTCCCCCCGCAGCCACCATGCCGTATCGTTCATTGAGAGCCTGCCTGACTTGGTCGGCGTTGATGCCGCCCGGCATCCTGAAGGCGGTCACCGTGGGTGAGGCACAAGACGCCATTCCCAGGGGGGGCGCACCCACGATCTCCAGTCCTGCCCTGGTCATCCTGGACATGGCGCGGTGACGGGCGAAAACACTTTCGAGCCCCTCTGCCTCTATGAGCCGGAGGGCCTCCAAGAGGCCGAACCACTGGGGCAACGCTGGGGTATAGGGGGTTTGGGACTTGAGGGCATCCCTAAGGTAGAGATTCCAGTCCCAGTAGTACCTCGGGCGGGGGTTACGGGCAGCAGCCGCCTGGGCCCGGGGGCTGAAGGCCACCAGAGCCAGCCCGGGCGGGGTCATCAAGGCCTTCTGAGAGGCACTTACCAGGACATCAATGCCCCATTCCCTCATGTTCACGGGTATTCCACCCAGGGAGCTCACGGCGTCGACCACCAGGAACACACCGGTGCTGGCCAGGGCTCGGCCCACCCCTTCCAGGTCTAGGCAGGTTCCCGTGGAGGTCTCGTTGTGCGTCACGAAGACCGCCTTGGGCCCCGCGGTCTCGATGTGAGCACGAATAGCCTGGGGATCTGGGACCTCTCCCCAGGGCACATTGAGGTTTGTGACGCTGATGCCAGCCCCCCGGCATATATCGGCGAAGCGATGCCCAAAGGCTCCCATGGCGACCACTAGCGCGCTCTCCCCGGGTTCAAGGAGGTTCACTGCCGCGCACTCCATGGCGCCTGTGCCGGATCCGGGCAGGATCAGAATCCCCCCATCGGTGTTCAAAAGAGGCTCGAGGGCCGCCTGGACCTCCGAAAAGAGGCGTTTAAATCCCTCACCTCTATGGTTTATCATTGGCCTGGACATGGCTTGTGCCACCGCCTGGGGGACCTCAGTGGGTCCAGGCAACATGAATACGGTTTCCAACATGGTTTCTCTCCTTTCATTAGATAATCGAAAGCCCCGCCCCTGAAGCGACGAAACGCTCTTCAGGGACGGGGCCATATGCCCGCGGTGCCACCCCGATTGACCTAGAAGGCAGGTCCTCTCTCACAAGATCTTAACGCGATCCGAGCGGCCAGCTCATCGCTGGCTCCTCTGGAGTGGAGGCCACGATCCGGTGTCCCGCCGGTTCTCAGCTGTGCCGGTTCTCTGTGGGGATGCCGAGGGAGGGGCTTCTCCTTCATCGGGGGCTGCTTTTTCACTAGTATAGGGGAGAGAGTAACAAAATGCAACATAAGTTGTGCACAATATCATGGCTCATCGCGGGACGCCTTCAAGGACATGAGAATAATACCGCGAAGCTTGGGGACCTCATAGCCCAAGAGGGCTGCCAGGTTGAGGGTGAGCCCCGAGATCCCCCAAAACGCCCATCTTGACATCCTCCTCGGGCTCGAGTGCGAGGATTCCTGGAAGCTCACGCCTTTTCCGGTTCCTGCTTCATCGCCCGTGCGTTCCCTAAACAGGAGCCTTGAGCCTACCACGGATCCATAGGCACTTCATGCGGTCCCGCGGTACAGGCTCGCCAGGCCTAAAGGTCAAGGAGGGAAGCCCCTTTGCTTCGATGTTTCACGCTGCGTTCTCGTCCCGGTCGTGAATGACCCCTCACTCAGGGCGTGTTCCTGACCGAAAGCCACATTTTGTTCATCCTGTAACCGCAGTAGTCGTGAGAGGGCTTGCCGGACGAAAACCACTGGCCAATTTTCCACCAGTTGTCTAACAGCTACCACGCTCTCCGGGATGAATTCCGAGGCTTTCGCCGCGACTCTTCATAATAGGGGGATATCGGGGAAATACTTTAACTGCCGCCGGGATGGAGGTGAACTGTTCTGGCGAAACTCATGTCCGAGAGGCTCAAGGAGCAACTCGCCGAGGAAATGGGTATTGCCCATGTGGTGAGGACCGAGGGATGGGGGTCTGTTCCCTCGCGCCACTGTGGAAACCTGGTGAGGCTCGCCATACAGAACGCCGAAAGAGCCCTCACAGGGCGTCCAGGTGGTAACGGGGCTTAGGCCCCGTTTATTCTTGGCACCCGGGGCAGATGCCGTAGAGGTAGAGCTCGGGCCTTTTCACGGCGAAAGGGGTGACTTCCCTGGCGTGCTCGACCAGGCGGGGCAGCCACTGGAAATCTATTACGGGGTCTACCAGGTCATCCATCCTTCCGCACCTGGAACATACCAGGTGGCAATGGGGCTCGGTGTTGGCATCGTATCGCTTGCCACCGCCGTGGGCATCCAGCTGGCTTACTAGGCCCGCAGTCTTCAGCATTTCCAAGGTCTTGTAGACCGTGGCAAGGCTGAGGGTGGGAAAGTCGCCCCTGAGGCTGTGAAATATCCTCTCGGCTGTCGGGTGTTTGTGTGTGTCCATCAATGCCTTCAGGATGGCTAGCCGCTGTGGCGTCGCTTTGAAGCCCTTGCCGCGGAGAAGGGAAGATAGTTCACCCTGGTTCACTCGCTCGACACCCCTACCGTTCGGATAATTCTTCTGAAATAACTATTACACTTTCATGGTATATCTTTGTGCTTAGCATGTCAACGTATCCAGCCGCGGTCTCCCATTGATCATGCCTAGGCGTGCCAGCGCCCCACTGGGGTCCGGTCACCCACTTCGTTTACCCCGTTTTCTCTTTCCGCGTACCTGGGCATAAACAGGCGCACCTGTCTTGGTGTAGTCAAGCGGTAGCAGGTTCCCCACGATGATGATAGCCGGGCATTCTGCAAGTTTTCGCAATAATGTCGCCCGTAATCTACATTTTTATGGGCTCTCCGCACAACTCCAGGCTCACGTCTGCATAAAGCCTACTGCGACCTCTGAACCTGGGCCCACGTGTCCCGCAGGGTTACGATGCGGTTGAACACTAGCCTGCCCCCCTGGGAGTCAACCGGGTCCAGGTAGAAGTACCCCTGGCGCAGGAACTGGAAGCGGCTTTCGGGAGCGACCCCGGCCAAGCCCGGCTCGACCATGCAGCCGGTCAAGACCTCTAGTGAGCCGGGGTTGATATGGGCCGTGAACTCAGTGTCCTGGGGTCCTTCCTCCGGGTTCTCGATAAGAAAGAGCTTGTCGTATAGGCGGACGGTGGCGGGTATGGCGTGCCGGGCAGAGACCCAGTGGATGGTGGCTTTGGCCTTGCGCCCGCCGGAAACGTCCCCGCTCCTGGTGGCCTGGTCGTAGGTGCAACGAAGCTCTGTGATCTGGCCGGTGCTTTCGTCCTTGACCACCTGCTCGCACTTGATGATGTAAGCGCCCTTGAGGCGTACCTCGCGCCCGGGAGCTAGCCGGAAGAACTTCAAGGGAGGAACCTCCATAAAGTCATCCTGCTCCACGTAGAGCTCCCGGCAAAACGGAACCTCACGATAGCCGGTGTCCGGGTCTTCCGGATTGTTCTCTACCTTCACCCACTCGATCTCTCTTTCAGGGTAGTTGGTGATGATCACTTTCAAAGGCCTGGTGACGGCCATGACCCGGGGCGCCCGCCTGTTCAGGTCCTCGCGGATGCAGTGTTCCAGGAAGGCCATGTCCACCACGCTGTCGCGTTTGGCCACGCCGATCTGCTCACAGAAGCTCCAGATGGCCTCGGGCGTGTAGCCCCGGCGGCGGATCCCGGCGATGGTGGGCATGCGGGGATCATCCCAGCCACCCACATGACCTTCTTCCACCAGCCGACGTAACTTGCGTTTACTCATGACCGTGTAGTTGGTGTTGAGCCGGGCGAACTCGATCTGTTTGGGGCGGCCCACGACGCCGGGTATCCCTCTGAAGTCCACGTGGTCCAGCACCCAGTCGTACAGTGGGCGGTGGTCACAATACTCCAGGGTGCAGATGGAGTGGGTGATGTTCTCCAGCGCGTCGCCCAGAGGGTGGGCATAGTCGTACATGGGGTAGATGCACCACTTGTCCCGGGTACGGTGGTGATGGGCGAACAGGATGCGATAGAGAACCGGGTCGCGCATGTTGAGGTTGGGAGAGGACATGTCGATCTTAGCCCGCAGGGTGCGCGACCCTTCCGGGAATTCCCCGGCTTTCATGCGTTCGAACAGGTCCAAGTTCTCCTCGACCGGACGGCTCCGGTACGGGCTTTCCCGTCCGGGTTCGGTGAGGGTTCCCCGGTACTGGCGGATTGCTTCCTGGCTCAGGTCGCATACGTAGGCTTTACCCTTCCTGATGAGCTGCACGGCGAAGTCGTAGAGATGGTCAAAGTAGTCGGAGGCGAAGAATAGCCGGTCTCCCCAGTCGATGCCCAGCCACTTCACGTCGCGGATGATGGAATCTACAAATACCTGGTTTTCCCGGGTGGGGTTGGTATCGTCAAACCTGAGGTTGAAAAGCCCGTTGTTCCTCGTGGCTAGCCCGTAATTCAGGATTACGGACTTAGCATGACCGATGTGCAAGTACCCGTTGGGCTCCGGCGGGAAACGGGTATGTACCCGACCGCCGTTCACCCCCTGGCTCAGATCCTTGTCGATGATGGCCTGGATGAAGTTGCTACATGCTTCCATCTGGGTGCTCGCCATGGTATATCCCTCACTTTGCGGGCTTCCTGTACTAACGGCGGGTGTTGTCCCCGTCGCCGTCTCTGACCATCACGCCCTGAACTCATCTGGGAATCAGGCCCGGTCACCCAGATCCTATCTCCCCAGGCTATTGTTGCCGATTCCCGGTCTCTCTACGCTACGTCCGGACCCTCCGCCATGGTGCATCATCGGGCCCGGGCAGGGAAGACGAGCACCTGTCCCTCTTTCGACAAATCATACTGCACATCCTGCTACCAAGCAGGATTGGCGCCCCTCCCGTTTTCATCTGAGCGTCAGAAGCCCGGCGCGGGGTCACCATCGCGTTGGTGCTTACCCCCAGGGGATACCCCTCTTACTGGAAGGTCCTCCCTGGCAACACGCCGGATGTATCCCGACGGTCGCTGGCCTCTTGCATGATCTCAAGGAGAGGTTTTCAATCAGGGACTGCCTGCTGGTCTTTGACCGCAGCGATGAAGATTTCTTCCTCGTACATCCAGCATTTCGGATACTACAAGTATCTTAGACATCTCCGCCCATGCATACTCTTTGGGCCTATATATCTTTGTGCCTAGCATGTCAACGTATCCAGCCTCGGTCTGTCCTATTGACCATGCCTAGGCATGCCGGTGCCCCACTGGGGTCCGGTCACCCACTTCGTTTACCCCCCTGCCCCCCTGGACCTGCCTGCGCTCCCACTCAGGCCCAGGGCCACCTGGGAGGATACTCCGGGACGCGCGCAGAATCCTTAGTGCCAACGAGAAGTGAATGGAGGGACCACGGATGGAGAATGAGGATGCCCAGAATCCACAGGGGTCCGGCGAAGAGGGGACGGATGACGGGCAGAGCATACAGGGGTTTCCCCTTGAGGCACTGACCTCAAACTACCTGGTTCAATGGTTCATTGCCACCCTGGCGGCCAAGGCATGGGAATCCATGGGCCTTGTGGCCAACCCTCTCAGCCAAGAGGTAAAGGTGGACCTGAAACAGGCCCGGGTTGCAATCGATGCCGTTAGCGCACTGGCCCCGGTGATTGAGGGCGATATGGATGCGGAAGAGGCCTCCAGGCTGAAGGCGCTTCTCAGGGACCTGAGGATTAACTTCGTGGAGAAGAGCAAGGATTCGTAGGGAGTGGGACCGTTGGAAAGCATCAGGGTGCTCCTGGCCGACGATCACCCGGTGGTGAGAAGAGGCACCCGTGAAGTGCTGGAGCAAGAGGAGGACATTCACGTGGTGGGGGAGGCGGGCAGCGGAGAGGATGCAGTCGCCCTGGCGCTGGAACTCGGGCCGGATGTGGTGCTCATGGACATATCCATGCCTGGGATGAACGGACTCGAGGCGACCCGCGCCATAAGGGAGGCGTTGCCGCAAACTGTGGTGCTGGTGTTCACGGCATACGATGATGACCAGTACATATCCGCCATGTTCGACGCGGGTGCATCAGGCTATCTCCTGAAGAACGTCCGGGGCAAGGACCTCCACCATGCCATCAGGGCGGTTTACCATGGCGAGGCCGTGCTGGGTCCCGAGGTGGCTAGGAAGGTATTCAGGGGCTTGCAGGACACCAAGGGCCGGGAGCCCGGAGGTGTAATCCCCCTGAGCCAGAGGGAACTGGAGGTGCTATCACTGGCCGCTGAGGGTCTGGCCAACAAGGAGATCGCTGAAAAACTGGGCCTTAGCCCCAGGACCGTCCAGGGACACCTGGCCAAGGTGTTCCAGAAGATGGGGGCATCCTCCAGGACCGAGGCGGTGACGGAGGCTCTCATGAAGGGCTGGATAAGGCTGAGAGAGGCAAAGAGCCATGGGTGACCTTGGAGCCAGGGTTCAGGGGATCCTTCTGGATCTGGTCCAGTCTGTGCTGGATGTCACGTCGGGCGAGGGCTACAGGGCCGTTGCCCACGGGGTTGTGGACCTGTTTGGCGCGGAGGGGGCCGCACTTTTCCTGTGCGACATGGAGGAGCGGTCCCTCTTCCCCGTGGCCGTAGTGGCCCGGGACGAGTCGGCCCCCATTGTTGAGGAACGCATCGCACTGAGGATGAGCAAGCACGGAACCCTTTACAGGGCCCTGGGCTCCACTACCCCTGTTCACATTGAGGAGGGAGCCCCGGGGAGGGGTGAGACCGCAGTGGCCCTCTCCCTGGCGGGTCCCGTGTCCATACTTCCCCTCAGCCATAAGGGAATGCCCCTGGGGCTCCTGCTCCTGGCCTTCCCCGCTGGCAGGCAGCGGCCTTCCGACGACGAACTTGGGGTGCTCATGACTCACCTAGGCTGGGCCCTGGGGAGGGCTACGGAATTCGAAGACGTCAAGCGTTCGGAAAAGAAGTACCGGGCCCTGGCGGAGCAGGCCAGCGACCTGGTGTTTGCCCTGGATGCCGTGGGACGGATTACCTACCTCAACTCCCGGGTCAAAGATGTGCTGGACTACGAACCAGGAGACCTTGTGGGGCGGTTCATCAGCTCCCTTCTCAGCCCTGGCAGCTGGGAGGAAAGCCTGCAGGTCCTGCGCAGGGCCTTATCCGAGGGGAAGAAGCGCATATTCTGCCGTTGGGAGGCCCAGAAGCGCCGGGGCGGCACGGTGATCCTGGACGTGCACTCCTCGATCCTCCTCAGGGATTCAAGATATGTAGGGCAACAGGGCATAGCCAGGGACAACACTGAAATCAACCGGATGGAAGAGGAACTCGAGCGCTCCCACCAGACACAGATGGCCCTGAAGGACTACATAGCCCTGGTTACCAGGGTACAGGAGGAGGAGAGGCGCCGCATAGCCAGGGAACTCCACGATGAGACAGTCCAGAGCCTCACAGCCATATCCAGGGGGCTGGACATCTGCGTGGACCAGGATGACAGGTCCGAGATGGAGCGCAAGGCCCAGGAGCTGCGGGGCATGGCTGACCAGGCCCTGGCCAGCCTGCGGCGTTTCATAAGGGATCTGAGACCCGCGGTCCTGGACGACCTCGGCCTGCGGGCGGCCCTGGAAGGCGCTGTATCCGAGGTGAGGAGACGGGGCCTGGAGGCCCACCTGGACGTCAGGGGGGTCGAGCGCCGCCTGGCCCCTGAGGCTGAGGTTGCCCTATTTCGCATTGCCCAGGAGGCGGTGGGCAATGCCACCAGGCACGCGCAATGCCAGAGCATCCAGGTGTGCCTGGAGTTTCAGGGGTCGGGAGTAACCCTGTGTGTGAGGGACGACGGGAGGGGTTTCGAGGTCCCGGGCGATGTGTCTTGCTTGGCCAAGACCGGTTGCCTGGGGCTTTTAGGGATGAGGGAGAGACTAGACCTGGTGCAAGGCAGCCTCGAGGTGTCATCCTCCCCCGGGGGTGGAACCCGGGTGGTGGCCCGGGTGCCAGAGCCAGTGTTCTAGGCCGAACGGCCTCAGGCCAAAATGCCTGCCCGAAACGGGCCTTCCAGCTCTTGGGCCCGTTTACCGCCATCTGGTACTCTTTCCTCATAGAGGCAGGAATGGGAGGCGATAGGGTGGCCGTCGCGGCGGTTAATGCAGGGCAGGGCAGCCAGGCGATGTTCGAGGATGTGTTCTCCGCGTACAGGAAGCGGGTCTACGGCTACGCCCTTAGGCTTGTGGGAGACCCACATGACGCCGAGGATGTCACCCAGGAGACCTTTCTCAAGCTCTACCGGTCCATGCATACCTTCAGGGGGGAGTGCTCCATTGAGACGTGGGTGTTCCGCATAACTGCCAACGCCTGCGTGGATAGCCTGCGCTCATCCCGCAGGCGCGAGGTGCTGTGCCTTGATGGCCAAAGAGACCAAGAGGCCCCAGTGCCCCAGTTAGTGGGCTCCGCGCCTGACCCGGCGGAGGTGGCGGAAGGGGTGGACATCCGTGAGGGGGTCGTTGAGTGCCTAAACCGGCTCGAGCGGGACCAGCGCAAGGTCCTGGTTCTCAGAGAGGTTAGGGACCTGAGTTACACGGACATTTCCCGGGAGATGGGGTGCCCCTTAGGTACCGTCAAATCCAAACTTAACAGGGCAAGAGCCGCACTGAAGAGGGCGGTCACGGAGAACCTGACCTGCCTTTAGTTGTGGGTTTCACTTCCCCGGGGCGAGGCTTCTTGCCCCCTTCAGGCCTTCCTTCCCCTCCCGGTGGTGCCATTTCCTGCCAGCCAGGCCACCCATTTGTTAGTTACGTAACGAACTAAGTTCAGAAAAATATGAAATATGCAGAAACAGTATTGCCATGTCACCCCTCGCATCGTATATTCTTATTAAGGATTGTGCCCTCCTCCCAGAAATCTCTTTGGCTCACGGTAGGCACTCGTGCTCCTTCAAGGGAGGCGCAGCCAAGGGCAGCCCGGCCTGGGGCTGCCATGAGGGGGGTGGACAGGATGACAAAGGGTACAGGTTATGGCCCCCGGGGTGACCTGACGCTGGAGGGGGCTGAGATCAGCCAGGGAGACCCTGCGGCTTCGCCCTGGGCCCTGGGCCCGGCGAACCCGCCGCGGCGCCCTCGCAATGCCTTCTACTTATCCCTGAGGGTCCGGTGCATAGTGGGAGCCGTGGCTGGTATCTTCCTGGGCAGGCTGGCTATGGGGGCGGGGCAAGGGAGGTACTTCCTCATCTTCGTTGGGCTGGGGTTTGTCTTGGGCTTCTGCCTTACCTACTACGCCTCCACGGTGTGGCAACGAATGGGGTCAACTGGGAACGCGCCCTAGGCGCCACTGAGCCTGGCGCGTTGAGCAAGTAGTTGGGGATACCAGGGGGGAAGTGTAGATGACACCTGTTCCGGCCACAGCCACGGCGATAAGCGCGCTGCCTGCGCTGGTGCCACTGGTGCCCATGATCATGGCCTTTCCCGTTTACGCAGTGGCAGCCAGGGAAAAACGCGCTGGGGCCATCCTGGCGGTGGCGACGGGCCTGTTCGCCGCCGGGATGGGCGCGTTCCTGCTAGCCCTGGCTACCAGGGGTGGCGTAGAGGCCAGGCTGAGTGCGGTGGGATACGGTATCCTCCTCAGGGCCGATGCCGTAGGCGCCAGCGTGGCGCTGGTGGGAGCCACCGCGTGGTCACTGGCGTTGCTGTTCTCCCTCGACTACATGAAGCACGAGCGCTCCCTTCCCCGTTACTGGTCCTTTATGGTCTTCACCATGGGGGCCACCCTGGGCGTCTTCTTGTCTGGCGACCTCTTCACCCTCTTCGTATTCTTCGAACTGATGACCTTCGCCTCTTACGCCCTGGTGGTCCACAACGAAGACCCCGAAGCGCTGTCGGCGGGCCGCCTCTTCCTTTTCATGGGTGTGGCTAGCGGCCTTTGCCTGGTGTTTGCCGTCATGGTGCTGGGTCACGCAGGCGGCTTGGACCTGGCCGCCCGCCATGGAACAGCCCTGGTCTCCGCAGGATACCTCGAGATGGCCACCATCCTGGTGGTGCTGGGCTTTGGCGTGAAGGCAGGGGTGTTTCCCCTGCACATATGGCTCCCCCGGGCTCACCCTGTGGCTCCGGCCCCGGCCAGTGCCGTCCTGTCGGGCGTGCTGATCAAGGCGGGTGCCTACGGCATTCTCCGCATGTTCCTTCTTGTCCTGGTGCCCGGCTACCCAGCGGGGCACGGGCCATGGGCACTGAACAGCGGTGCCCTTCTTCTGGGGATAGGCCTTGTCACACTGGTCTCAGGTGGCGTCATGGCGGTTTTCCAGGACAACGCCAAGCGGATCCTAGCCTACAGTTCCGTAAGCCAGGTGGGCTACATCGTCACGGGCATTGGCGCTGCGACGGTGCTGGGGGCTGAAGGTGCTACAGGCTTCGGGGGTGCCTTCCTCCACATCCTGAACCACATGGTGTTCAAGACCGCCGCATTCCTGATGGTGGGGTACCTCTACATGATCACCCACGAGACCAGTGTGACCCGGATAAGGGGCATGCGTCGATACCTCCCGGCCAGCATTGCCTTCCTGGCGGTCTTCGGGGCCATCACTGGGCTGCCTGGCTTCAGCGGTTTCGCCAGCAAGACCCTGATTCACCACGCTCTTGCCGAGGCATACCACGAGAATCACCTGGCATGGCTCCTGGTGGCTGAGAAGGTCTTCGTGGTGGGCAGCTCTTTTACGGTTGTGTATTTCCTCAAGCTTGGGCACGTCTTCCTGGGCGCCCCGGCCCAGCGGACTGTGACTCCTCCCAGGATATCTGGGGCTGTGTTGCACGTCTTGAGCCTCCTGATACTCCTGGTGGGGTTCTTCCCACAGCAGGTCATCAACCTTGCAGTCCTTCCGGCCGCCGCGTCCCTTGGGTATCAGCACGGGTTGGACCACCTGGCCCACGCTGATCTCTTCCAGTGGTCGAACCTCCGGGACGTCATGGTTCCCTTCATCCTGGGAACCTGTATCTACCTGGCCGGTTCGAGGCTGGGCCTCCTCAACAGGAGGCCTCCAAACCTCAGCGTGGAGAGCCTTGTCTATAAGCCGCTCCAGGCTGGCGCCTGGGGCCTTGTCCGGGCCGCCGGCCGTCTCGAAAGGTCAATAGGGTTCTTCTACACGCCCGTGGGGTCATGCGCCTGGACTGTGGTGGGCAGGGTCGCCCGGCTTGACCGTGGTCTTGACCAGGGCTACCAGGAGATAGCCCGCCGCGCCCAGGATGCGGCTTCAGGCATTGGCGAAGAGGGACTGCCAGACCTCTCCCAGTTTACGGAACGCAGGATGTCGGACCTGAATGTCGCCATACTCCTGCAGGCGCTCACCCTCACAGCGTTGGTTGTCATCCTGGTGCTTGCCAAGGCCTACATGTAAAGTCGCGCCCCAGGAATGGCCCATCCCACAGGGGCGCCCTGGGCAATGTCCTCACCCTGGCAGGGTGGGCGTGGCGCCTTGCCTGGGAGCCCGCTGCTTCCCTCCTTTCCCCTGGGACACCAGACAATCCCGCCCCCGGGTTAAAATGCAGGACAATTCTGATTCGAGCCCCAAGTCGGTAATTATGTTGTCACGGACCAGTTGCTGTGCTATATTAGCTCATAGGTTTCGACAAATCGGCTGAAGGTGTGCGTCCATGGTTAGGATGCCAGGTTATGCTGGGACGTTCCTGGTCCTCTGGGTCTTTTGGACCATCCTCTTGGGGCGGCGCGACTGGGCCAGCCTGTTGCTGGGCACCGGCGTGTGCGCCCTTGTGACCCTTTTCTCGAGGGACCTTTCCTTTAGAAAGGGCGAGGGTATTTCCCTGAACCCCAGGGTCATGGTGGATGGGCTTGCCTATCTTGGCATCCTGCTAGTGGAGATAGTGAAGGCCAACATCCAGGTGGCGGCCGTAGTGCTAAATCCCAGGCTTCCCATAGCCCCGACCATCGTCCGCTTCCGGTCCCGCCTCAAGACGGACCTAGGCAAGGCGGCCCTGGGTAACAGCATTACCCTTACACCGGGCACCGTCACCATCGAGGCGGCGGGCGATACCTTCACGGTCCACGCCCTCACGCTGGAGGTTGCCCAGACTATGGGCGACCGGCTGTTTGAGGGGCGTCTCCTTGGGATTGAGGCCGGGGGTGAGGCCCGTGAGTGAGGGCTTCTTTCTCGGGGCCGCCTTCGTCCTTGCCTTCCTGGCATGGCTGTCATTCTACAGGGCCGCAAGGGGCCCTTCCGCGGCGGACAGGATTGTGGCCATCAACGTGATAGGCACAAAGACCCTAGTCATTCTCGTCCTGGTGGGTTTCGCTCACCAGGAGATGAGCATCTTCCTGGACGTGGCGCTGGTGTATGGCCTGATAAGTTTCCTGGCCACTGTGGGGTTGGCCCAGTACTTCTCCAAGGGGAGCCTGTTCTAGGGGGTAATGGCTTGGAGATCCTGAAGAACGCACTAGTGGTCTTCCTGGTCCTGGGCGGCATCTTCTTTTTTGCCGTGGGAACCCTGGGGCTCCTTAGGCTGCCCGATGCCCTCACCCGGATGCACGCCGCGGCCAAGGCTGATACCCTTGGGGCTGGCATGGTGCTCCTCGGGGTTGCGCTCCAGGCTGGTCCCACGGCCCTGAGCCTGAAACTCCTGGTTATCGTGGCCTTCGTCTGGTTCACATCCCCCACCGCCACTCACGTGATGGCCAGGGTTGCGTACAGGGACACCGTGTTCACCCCCATTGTTGCGCATAGGGTGGACCTGGAGGATATCGAGAAGGGAGACTGAGGACATGGCGGCGGCGTTCAGTCTCGTGCTCTTGCTGTTCTTGGTGGTGGCGGCAATCCTTGTGTCAAGGATCCGGGACCTTGTGGGCGCCACCATCGTTTTCGCCGCCTATAGCCTGGTCATGGCCATGGTGTGGCAGCGGCTGGAGGCGCCTGATATAGCCATAACGGAGGCGGCAGTTGGGGCGGGGGTAACCTCCCTCCTCTTCCTGGCGGCCATCTCCCGGACCAGGAGGTATGAGGAGTGAGAAACGCCGTCACCCTCTTGGCCATGTTGATCCTCGGGGCTATGCTGCTGGTGGTTGCAGGTGGTATGCCGCCCTTCGGCGACCCTGGCGCCCCTGTGCAGAATGCCCTGCCTGAGCGGTTCACGGGCTCGGTTTTAACCGAAACGGGCGCAGCCAACAGCGTTGCCGCAGTGGTCCTGGACTATAGGGGCTACGACACCCTGGGGGAGGCCACGGTTCTCTTCACGGCGGTCTCGGCAGCCATGGCCGCCCTGGCGGCGATGGCCGAGAAAGGGGGAAAGAGCGGTGGATGACGTGATCCTCCGCACGGTGAGCCGGGTACTCATCCCCTTCATAATGGTGTTCGGGGCGTACGTGGTCTTCCACGGCCACGTGTCACCGGGTGGTGCCTTCGCGGGAGGGGCGTTAATGGCCTCCGCCTTCATCCTGGGCTCTATGGCCCTGGGGCAATCCTCGGGAGTGGGCAGGTCCTGGGGGGCAGCCTCGAGGGTCCTGGAATCCGCCGGGGGCATCTGGTACGTGTTCCTGGGGTTCATAGGTATAGCCTTGGGCACCGGGTTCCTGTCCAACGCCGTTGCGGGCTTTCCCCTGGGACGCGCAGGGTACCTGATGTCCGGGGGCTTGATACCCCTGCTCAGCATCGGCCTGGGCATAAAGGTCACGGCTACCCTGGTGTCGCTCTTCAGGACCCTGGCGAGGGGGTACCAAGATGATTGAGGCCCTCTGGCTAAACCTCCATTACGCGGTGGCGGTCACGGTGTTCCTCATTGGGTTTCACACCATGCTGACCCATTCCAACCTCATAAAGAAGATTATGGGGATGAACATCATGGAGACAGCGGTGTTCCTCCTGTTCATATCGTCCGGCTACACCCAGGGCGCGAGGGCCCCCATCATTTCTGGGGAGGGACAGGGAGTCCTCTGGGTTAACCCGGTTCCCTCAGCGCTCATACTCACAGGGATCGTGATAGCGGTGAGTACCACGGCCTTTGCCCTGAGCCTCATCGTCTCCCTCTACGGGAAGTATGAGACACTGGACGCTGACAAGTTGTCTCGAGCGAGGATGATGGGCAAATGACCCTGAACGACCTACCTGTCATTATGGTGGCAGCCATGCTAATGGGCGCATATATTGTGCCCCTGGCTTCCCCGGCCCGTCTCAAGGGCGCCGTATGGCTGGCCCTTGGGCTCATCCTGGCATGCTTCATCGCCTCCCTTGTACTGGCCTGGGCAGTCATGTCCGGTGGTCCCATCGTCTACTCCCTGGGAGGCTGGGCGGCACCCTGGGGCATTGAGGTGGGTGTTGATGGGCCTGTTGGATTCATGCTGGGCACTGTCACCCTTCTGTCCCTGGTCTCCCTGGGTTACGCCTATGCGGGGCTTCAGGATGAGGTGGGGGAGAAGGCGCTCCGGTGGTTCTGGACCCTGTGCCTTCTCCTGGTGGCATCCATGATGGGCATCGTCATGGCCAGGGACCTCTTTAACCTGTTCGTGTTCGTGGAGATTGCGTCCCTGGCGGCCTGCGGCATAGTTTCCGTGAAGGGTGACGGCCCGGCCCTGGAGTCAACCCTGCGCTACCTGATCCTGAGCGCGCTGGGCACCGGCGCCCTTCTCTTTGGTGTGGCCCTGACCTACATGGCCACCGGGCACCTGAACATGGTGTTCATATCCGGCGCCATGGCCGGAGCCCTGGCCAGGTACCCCGGGAACATCTACGCGGCCCTGGGGTTCATCACCGTGGGGCTCGGGGTGAAGGCGGCCCTCTTCCCGCTACACACGTGGCTGCCCGACGCCCATTCAGACGCCCCGACCCCCTCCAGCGCCCTCCTTTCAGGCCTGGTGGTGAAGGTGTTTGCCTTCGCCTACTGGAGGGTTCTCACCATGGCCATGGCCCCTGCCCTGAGCGCCGTTCCCGTGGAGGGGTTTGTCGTGGCCCTGGGCGCCATGGCCACCGTGGCCGGCTCCGTGCTGGCCGCCGTGCAGCACGATATTAAGCGCCTCCTGGCCTACTCCACCGTGGCCCAGGTGGGCTGCATCTTCATAGGCTTCGGTCTCGGGGGGCAACAGGCGGTCACGGGTGCGCTCTTGCACGTACTCTACCACGGGGCTATGAAGGCAGGCCTCTTCCTGGCAGCCGGCTCCGTGATAGTAGCCACGGGGAAGCGCAGCGTGGAGGACATGGCGGGCTTGGGGAAAACCTTACCGGTGCCCATGGCAGTCTTCCTGGTGATGGCCCTCTCTATGGTGGGGATCCCCCCCCTGGCAGGATTCAACAGCAAGTGGTACATGGTGATGGGCGCCCTGGAGCAGGGGCAGCCCCTGGTTGCCATAATAATAGTGCTGAGCAGTGCCCTGACACTGGTCTACATGTACCCGGTGCTGGCCAGGGCCTACTTTATGGCGGGCCGGGCCCCGGCTCTAAGGGTGGGTTGGCCGTCACAGGTTCCCATGCTGGTCCTGGCAGCCCTGGTAGTGATACTTGGGTTCGTGCCCGCGGGTGCCCTGGGCCTTGCTGCGGTTCCGTGAGGAAGCCCCGGTGCGAAGAGAACACATGGCAGGGGAGACAGTAAGTCTACAGATCGGAGGCCCTACGGATGGGAGAGCACACTACATTTTCCTGGCTGCCAGTAATCATTCCGGTATTGCCCCTGGTGGCTGCCCCCGCCATATACGTGGCCGGGCTGAGGTCATGGAAGGCCAGGAACACCCTGAGCCTCATCGTGGCCGCAACGTGTACTTGCCTTGTCCTGCTACTGTACCCGGCGGTATCCGGGGGAACCATTGTGGAGGCATCCTTTCCCAGGATCGTGCCGCCGCTGGGTCTCTCCTTCAGGGTGGACCCCCTGGGGCTCCTCCTGGGGGTCATCGCGTCCTTCATATGGACCATGGCCACTGTGTACTCCCTGGAGTACATGAAGCACGAGCACCACAAGAAGCGGTACTACCCCTTCCTCATCCTGGCCCTGGCAGGGTGCATGGGCACCTTCATGGCTGGGGACCTGTTCACCCTTTTCCTGTTCTATGAGATCATGTCCCTCAGCGCCTACGTGCTGGTAATCCACGAGGAGACCTCCGAGGCCATGAGGGCCGGCTACAAGTACCTGATCATGACCATCATCGGCGGCCTGAGCATCTTCATGGGAATCGCCATAACGTACCAGATTACCGGGAACATCAGCCTGGGGCAGGGGGGCGTATTCCCGGGCGCCAGTGGCGTGGCCCTCCTGGGCTTCGTGGGGTTCCTCATAGGGTTTGGCATCAAGGCGGGCATGGTGCCCCTGCACGTGTGGCTCCCCGACGCCCACCCTGTGGCGCCCTCTCCCGCCAGCGCGCTCCTCTCAGGGTTGCTGGTCAAGACCGGGGCATATGGTCTCATAAGGATCATATATGATATCTACGGCATTGAGCTGGTGCGCGAGGCAGGGTGGAACGAGGTTATGATCTGGATGGCTGCCATCACCATCTTCCTGGGGTCAGCCGTGGCCATAGTCCAGGATGACCTTAAGCGCCGGCTGGCCTATTCCACCATAGGGCAGATGGGCTACATACTCCTGGGTATGGCCCTCTTAAACCCCAATGCCCTAGCCGGAACCATCTTTCACATCTTCAGCCATGCGTTCATGAAGTCCACGCTCTTTCTTTGCGCCGGCGCCATACTCCACCGGATCCATACCAGGAGCATAAGCAAGATGGGTGGAGTCGGTCCCAAGATGCCTCTGACCATGGCGGCCTTCACCATGGCCTCCCTGGCCATGATTGGCGTGCCCCCCTTCAATGCCTTCCTGTCCAAGTGGCAGATATCCCTGGGGGCCCTGGACGTGGGCAGGCCCTTCTTCGTGGGGCTCTTGCTGGTATCCAGTTTCATGAACATGGCCTACTACATGCCCGTGATCATAGCAGCCTTCTGCGGGCTCAAGGATACGTGTCCCGATACCCGCATACAGGAGGCACCCTGGACCATGATGGTCCCCATAATCGTCCTTGCCCTGGCAAACGTGTTCTTCAATGTCATACCCAGGAGCCTGCCGCTGATCCTCTCGGAGATGGCGGCGGCATTGCTCTATCATTAGGAGGTCCACAATGGCAGCCGCCCCAGCAGGACTCCATGCATCATACAGTGGGCTGCCCGTGTGGATGGCACTCCTGCCCATGCTGGTTGCCCTGCCCGCCTATGCCTTGACCGCCAGGTCCCACCGGGCCGGAGGCATCCTGTGCATCCTGGCGGGCTTCGCCTCAGTGGCCATGGGCCTTGCCCTGGTTCCCAGGGTGGTCCACGGGCCCGTGGAGTTCACCGTGGGGGCCATGGGATACGGCATTCACTTCAGGGCTGACGCCTTCGGTACAGGGATTGCCCTCCTGGCTACCCTGGGATGGTCCCTGGCAATGCTCTACTCCATGGACTACATGGCACACGGCCACAGCCTGCCGCGCTACTGGGCATTCATGCTCTTCACCATGGGTGCGACCACCGGCGTGTTCCTTTCGGCGGACCTCTTCACCCTGTTCATCTTCTTCGAACTCATGACCTTCGCTTCCTACGCCCTGGTGGTTCACGAGGAGACCCCTGAGGCCATGGCGGCTGGCAAGACCTTCCTCTACATGGGGGTAGTGGGTGGCCTTTGCCTGGTATTCGCCATCATGATCCTGGGATATGTATCCGGGACCGGGCTGGATGGTTCCCTGGCGGGAGACCTCCTGTCCAGCGGCTACTTCCCCCTGGTGACCGTCCTGGTACTACTTGGCTTCGGAATGAAGGCGGGGATGGTACCTCTCCACATCTGGCTGCCCCAGGCGCACCCGGTAGCGCCTGCGCCTGCCAGCGCAGTGCTCTCGGGTGTGCTCATCAAGGCGGGTGCCTACGGCCTCATCCGGGTGTTCTTCACGGTACTGGGACCCGGGGGCCACAGCCAGATCCCCCAGGCGTTCTCAAATGGCCTTACCCTTCTGGGCATCGGGATTGCCACGATGATAGCCGGGGGCTTCATGGCCCTATTCCAGACCAATGCCAAGCGTGTGCTGGCCTATAGTTCCATTAGCCAGATGGGATACATTCTCACCGGTGTGGGGGCCGGTGCCATCCTGGGCCTCGAGGGTGCCATGGGCTTTGGCGGTGCCTTCTACCACATGATGAACCACGTGGTGTTCAAGGCCGCCGCCTTCATGACAGTAGGCTACGTCTACATGAAGACCCACAGCCTTGACCTGACCAAGATGAGCGGCCTGTGGAGGAGCATGCCAGTGGCCGCCGTGACCTTCGTGCTGGTCTTCGGGGCCATCACCGGGCTCCCGGGCTTCAGCGGCTTTGGCAGCAAGACCATGATCCATCATGCCCTGACCGAGGCCTACCACGAGACCCACCTGGCCTCGCTCCACTGGGCAGAATGGGGCTTTACCCTGGGCAGCGCCCTCACGGCAGTCTACTTTATACGCCTGGGCGGGATATTCTTTGGCTATAGGAGGTGCGGCCACATTGAAGACCGCGGTCTACGCCTGGCCGAGGCGAGCCTCATAGCACTGGCCCTCCTCATTCTCCTGGTGGGTCTCTTCCCTGGTCTTCTCATGGATGCCCTGGTCTTCCCGGCGGTAGAGGCCCTTGGCTTTGACCACCATGCCCTTGAACACCTTCACCACTTGCGCTTCTTTGCCTGGCGAGATATCCGGGATGTGCTCAAGCCACTGGGCCTCGGGATCCTTATCTACCTAGGCGCGTGGAGGACGGGGCTCTTCTCCCGGGCGCGCTTCCCTGCCTTCCTCAGCGTGGAGTGGCTGGTCTACAGGCCCATCGCCTGGGCCAGCACCCTTGCCTCGGCGGGCGCCGGCAGGCTGGCTGAGAGGGCCCTGGGCCGTGCCAGCGATGCCATGACGGTTGCGCTCGCGGGCGCCGTATGCTTCGTGGGCAGGTCCGAAGGGGGTTTTGATCGCCTGTACTCGGGCCTTCATGGCCTGGCCATGGCGGTGGTCCGCCATGTATCCCGGGTGGAAGAGGGCGTAAACATGCTCTACTCTGTAGCCTCCGAAGCAGCGGATATCTTCGTGAATAAAACCGGAGATGTGGACGAAAAGCTTAATAAAGGCTACGCCAGGGCCTCCAGGGCAGCCATGGGCCTGGCGGGCGGGGTGAGGGATCTGGACAAGGCGGTGGATGCAGCCTATGTGAACCTGGCCAAGAGAGCCAAGGAGGCGGTGTCCCATCTGGACGATGAGCCCAGCCCCGAGCCAAAGCCCAGGGTCTGGACACCCTGGAACCTCAACCTGGGTTCGCTGCTCCTGGCGTTGACCCTGACGGTCCTGGGAGCAATGCTCCTCCTGTCGGGGACTCTCCGGTAGCCCGCGCTTCCCGGGCTGCCGGGAAGGGGGGCTTTTCTTTGAAGAGCGTTTGGGCCCTGGTGTGCTGCGCCATGGTACTGTCCGGGTGCCTGGGCACCCGTGGGCCCCGTGACCCGGCCATCACCACAGACATCCTTGTTATTGGAGGCGGCGTGGCTGGTATGACCGCAGCCGAGGTGGCCGCCTCCATGGGTGCCCGGGTGACACTACTGGAACAAGGACGGGCTCTGGGTGGTTCGGCCTTGAGGGCCCAGGGGCTATCGGCGGCCGGAACCCCGGTGCAGGCCGAGGCGGGCATTGACTTCTCCACCAAAGACCTCGAGCGAGACATCCTGGAGTTCGGGATGAACCGCTCCATACCGGAGATGGCGCGCCTGGTGGCAGGGGGATCCGGCGAGGCCGCCAGGTACCTCGAGGACCTGGGGGTACAGGTGGAGGTCCCAGACCCCCAGGGTGCCCCATGGTATCACCAGTCCCGGGAGGGTGTCACAGGGCCTGAGGTGGTAAAGGCCCTCCAGAACAGCCTTGACCGCTGGCGGGTAGACATAAGACTGGAGAACCGCGTTACCGAGCTCTTAATGGGTAAAGAGGGCAAGATGGTGGGTGCCAGGGTGGCCCAGCCGGGAGGCAAGGAATTCCTGGTGAAGTGCAGGGCCCTGATCCTGGCCACCGGCGGCTTCGGCGGCAACACTGACATGATATCGCGGTTCGCGAACCAGTGGGAGGGAATAGGGGTGAATCTCTCCCAGGCCCAGGGAGATGGGCTTAGGCTGGCGATGGCATCTGGCGCGGACATAACGCACATGCAGTACATCCAGGTATACCCTGCGGTGACCCAGGACGGTATTCCCGTCATGAAGGCCGTGGAGAACGGGGCCATCCTTGTGAACCGGGAGGGACTGAGGTTCGCTGACGAGACTGGCGATCCTCAGGCCCTGGCCAGAGCCATCATGGACCAGCCCGGATCCCGCGCCTTTCTCCTGGGAGACCTCCAGGTGATGAGGCTGGGACCGCCTGCCCTTAGGAGCGACGGACTTATCGAGGAGGAAGACTTGGAGGCCATTTCCCAAAGGCTGAAGGTTCCCTGGAGTGCCCTGGGGAGTACCGTGGAGAGGTACAACGCCTCTGTGGGAGACGACGAGTTCGGCCGGGAACAGGGAAGCCCCGTTGACGAGGCACCCTACTTCGCCCTGGAGGTGCGCCCAGCGGTCTGGGCCACCCTGGGAGGCCTCAAGATCAACCAGGGAGCCCAGGTTCTCAGGGACGGGAAACCCTTCGGGGGCTTCTTTGCCGCCGGGGAGGTTGTGGGAGGTGTGTTCGGCGCGGGTGAGCGAGGCTCCGGACACCTCACGGCTGCCATCGTGCTGGGACGGGTAGCCGCCCGTTCAGCGGTAGAGGTGGCCAGGCGGGAGGCCAAGCCGGCATGGGGGAGACGCTAGTGGAAAAGCACAGGGGCTCTCGGGGGCTCCAGGGTCAGCGCATGCAGGTGAGCCGCACCTTCAAGGTGGTTTACCTTGCCTTGCTTGTGTCCCTGGCCGTAGGGCTTCACGCCGTTGAGGCCCTGCTTCCCTTGCCCTTCCTCTTCCCCGGGGCAAAACTGGGCTTGGCGAATATCGTTGCCCTGTACACCGTGGCTACCTTCGGCCTAGGGGAGGCGCTTACCGTGAGTCTCCTCAGGGTCCTCCTGGGAGGCCTCGTGGGCGGCACCTTCATGAGCGCGGGCTTCTTCCTGGGCCTCTCCGGGGCCGTTATAAGCACGCTGTTCATGGCTGGGTCGCTGGGCTTCGGCGGGGGGCACCTGGGCTTGGTCGGGGTGAGCCTGGTGGGGGCGGTGAGCCACAACGTGGCCCAGCTGGTGACCGCCATGTTCCTGGTGGGGCACCCGGGGCTCCTGCTCTACCTGCCATACCTATTGGCCTTCGCCTTGCCTACGGGAACCTTCGTCGGCCTGGTGACGTTACGCCTGAAGGCGGCCAGCGATCGCCTCATGGTGAGAAACCCACACTAGGGCAGATTCGCACAAGAGGGTTTTTCGAAGTCTTCTAGAAAGGGTAGTGGGTGGTTAGGGAACCCCGTTGACTTTGAAGCCTGCTCCTGCTATCATGCGGGCGGGACCAGGGCAGCATTGGTGAAGGGGGATCTTGTTGAGATGGAGCAGGCAGAGGGACAATCCCGGGGCGGCCTCAAGGATGTAGTGCGGCTTGGCGTTATCCTGGCCCTTTTTACCGCCATGGCAGGGGCGGCCTTGGCACAGACCTACGGCGTGACCGCGCCTGTCATTGAGGCTAGAGAGGCGGCGGCCCTCATGGAGAGTCTCAGGGAGGGGCTGCCCGAGGCTGAGGAGTTCGAACCGGAGGAAGCCGGGGGCGTTACCTTCTACAAGGGACTCAAGGGAGGCCAGGCTGTGGGTGTCATAGCCCTTACCGAGGGTGCCGGTTACGCGGGACCCGTGAGACTCATGGTCACCATGGACCCTGAGGGGAGCGTCTCTTCCGTGAGGATCCTGGGCATGTCCGAGACCCCAGGAATAGGAACCAAGGTAGCCGAGCCCGCATTCCTCGACCAGTACGTGGGCAAGTCCCCCGGGGATCCGGTGGCGCTTCAGCAGGACGTGCAGGCGGTCTCTGGAGCCACGGTATCCTCCAAGGCTGTGAACGCCGGTGTCCAGAAGGCCCTGGCCACCTTTAAGGATGTCTACCACTAAGGTCATTGCGTGAGCGCTACGCCAGGGGGAGAGACCTTCTCTCCCTGTGTTCTTTGGGAGGCGATCTAGGTGAGAAGGGAGTTTTCCGCTGGCGGTGTGGTGTTCCAAGGCGGGGAGCCCGGGCCCCAGGTCCTGCTCATAAAGGATGCCTATGGGAGGTGGTCCCTGGCCAAGGGCGTAGTGGACCAGGGGGAGACACCCGAGGAGGCCGCCCTCAGGGAGATCCAGGAGGAGACTGGCCTTGAGGGAGAGATAGAGGAGAGCCTTGGCGAGACCCACTACTTCTACACTGGGCGGGATGGCCAGGTGGTGTCCAAGACGGTGCGCTACTTCCTGGTCCGGGCCAGGGGTGGTGAGGTGAAACCGCTCCTATCTGAGATCCGGAGTGCCTGCTGGTTTGGGCCGGAGGAGGCCCTCAAGGTCTCCAGCTACCCCTCCAACACGGAGGTGTTGAGGAAGGCCATGGCATTCCTGCTGGACCCTGTGCGCTCAGGGGCGCGTTTTGTGGGACTGTCCCCGGGGCCTTGCCGAGGCTGGCCCTGAGATGGAAGGAAGGCTGTAGACAACCGTGGAGTAGGGGGGAGTGACGAGTTGGAGCGCTATACCAGGTATCCGGACCTCGAGGCTGTGGCCGAGGTTGATCCCGAGGTGGCGGAGGCCATCAGGAAGGAGATGGCGAGACAGTCTGGAGGCATCGAGCTCATTGCATCGGAAAACTTCACCAGCAGGGCTGTCATGGCGGCCCAGGGGTCGGTGCTCACCAACAAGTACGCGGAGGGGCTGCCCGGCCGGCGGTACTATGGCGGCTGCCACTTCGTGGACATCACTGAGACGCTGGCAATTGAAAGGGCCAAGGAACTGTTCGGGGCCCAACACGCCAATGTCCAGCCCCACTCCGGGGCGCAGGCGAACACCGCCGTCTACTTTGCCGTCTTGAAGCCAGGAGACACGGTGCTTGGCATGGACCTGTCCCACGGGGGCCACCTTACCCACGGGCATCCCCTGAACTTCTCCGGGCAGTACTTCCGCTTCGTGCCCTACGGGGTCTCCCGGGATACGGAGACCATCGACTACCAGCGCCTCGAGGATCTGGCCAGGGAGCACAAGCCTGTCATGGTGGTGGCGGGCGCCAGCGCCTACCCACGTTTCATTGACTTTGAACGCTTAAGAGGGGTGTGCGATGGGGTTGGCGCCATGCTCATGGTGGACATGGCCCACGTGGCGGGGCTTGTTGCCGCAGGTGTGCATCCCAACCCCACGCCCCATGCCGATTTCGTTACCACCACAACCCACAAGACCCTCAGGGGGCCCCGGGGGGGACTCATCCTCTGCAAGGCCAAGTTCGCCGAGAAGGTGGACAAGGCGGTGTTCCCTGGGATCCAGGGTGGGCCCCTTATGCATGTCATCGCGGCGAAGGCGGTGGCCCTCAAGGAGGCATTCGGCGAGGACTTCAGGACCTACCAGGCCCAGGTTGTCCGGAATGCAAAGGCCTTGGCGGAGGCCCTGGCCGGGCAGGGATTGCGCCTTGTTTCAGGCGGCACGGACAACCACCTCATGCTCGTGGAGGTTACGGGTGTGGGCCTCACCGGCAAGCAGGCGGAGAGGGCCCTGGATGATGTCGGGATCACCGTGAACAAGAACGCACTGCCCTTCGACACGAAACCGCCCATGGTCACCAGCGGGATCCGCATCGGCACCCCTGCGGTCACCACCAGGGGGATGAAGGAGGACGTCATGCGGGGTATTGGCAGCATCATCGCCCAGGTCCTAAAGAGCCCTTCCGACCCGGAGGTGCAGGAACGGGCCCGGGCGGCGGTGAAGGGGTTTGTGGAGGACTACCCGCTCTACCCGGAGCTCTTGTAGAAAGGGCGAAGTAATCAAGGCTTTCCAGGAGGGGCCCCTGGCCAGGGGCCCCTTGGGATTCCTTGCCCCACTCCTTTTCCCGGGTACCACCTTTCATTTCCTTCTCCATCATGGCCCCTTTTGAATCTGCAGATCTATCTTTTGGAGGAATCTGGAAGGTGGCGTCGAAACCTGTCGTTGAGATGGGAATAACTGGAAGGAGGCAGTGGGGTGCGAGTGGTGATTCCCGCGGTTCTACTGGCCATTACACTGGCACTCTGGGTTTCCGGTACGCCCAGGGTGTGCCTCCTGGTGATGACCTACGAGGGGGGGATGAGTGAGGGTCTTGACGAGGGGCCACTGGTATGGGAGCTGGGGGGGCGAGTCCCTGCCACGGGCGCGCCGCGCCGGGGGTGGGCCGTGAGGCTTCCGGGCTGTCCCGGGCTCCACATCACCAGGGTGCACCTGGGGGAGACGGGCGCCTCCCACCGGGGGGAGGAGAGGCTGTCTCTTCCAGGGCAGGCATGGCCAGAGGTGGCTCCTTGGCTGGTGGTGAGGGCTGTTAGCCGCAGCGGCGGGGTCAGGCTTGGGTTGGGGGGGGGTGAGGAACTAGTGCTGGAGCCTGGGTGCCACTGGGAAGGCGCCCTGGGGGAGGGGAGAATACGCCTGTATAACCTGGGCATCTACGAGGAGGAGAGGACTTGAGATGGAGACCGTGGGCCTTGGCGGTGGGCTTGGCACTGGCGGCTGTGCTGGCAAGGCTTTGGGAGCCCCAGCGGTTCCTCCTGGTGACTGTGAGTGATAGCAGGGCTTGGGTGACAACGCTGCCGGGAGATGAGGCGGCCTTCTGGGACCACGAGAGGGGGGATCTCACGGTGAATATCCCGGAGAACCTGCCCACTGGAAGGGAAAGCGTGGTGGTAGCCTACTTCCTCAGGGGAGGGGGCCTGCCCCTGGAGTCCAGGCTCTACCGGGTATCATCCCTTCCCTTCGAGTTGGATCTCCCAGGCTTTCCCGGGGGGCCTACCCTGAGGCTCCTTGAGGTGAGGAGGGATGGTGTCCTGGTAGGGGAGTGGGCGGGGAGCCCCTGGTCCCTGCCTCCCGGTTCCGAGTGGTTCGAAGTATCTGTCCAGGAACAGGGCGGGCGCAGGGTGCTGGCTGAGGGTGGCGAGGAGGTGGCTGAAGCGGTCAGGGCTCGATCCAACATGGCCAGGATAGCGGTTTATAATGCCGGCTGGAAGAGGAGGGATGAGATCCGTGTTCAGTGACCATGAGCCATGTGGGGGTGTGCGCGAATGAGAGTGCGCGTGGTGCTGGGAAGCCTCCTGGTGGTCCTCTGCGTTCTGGCGTTCCCCGCTTTGGCCAGGGGGCAGAACCCGCTCATACTGGTGCACGGCACCGGGGGCAGCCCCGAATCCACCTGGGGTTACTGTGCTGCCTTGAGGGGGTTCGCCGCTCACCTGAGAGATGCGGGATATGAGCCTGGGCGCACGCTGTTTGCCATGGACTACTCCGGCGACCCGGACCCGGACTACGCTGTGCTCTTCCACGAGCTGGCGGACCTCATCACCACGGCGAAGTCGGTGTCTGGCTCCGGCCAGGTGGACATCCTCACCCACGGCATGGGCGGTCTCATTGCCCGCTACCACCTGAACTCCCACAGGTACGCGGGGGATGTAGGGACCGTGGTGATGCTGGGGCCGCCCAACCGGGGTATGGTGGCGGCCCTCCCTGGCAAGACCGCGCGATACCTTCTAAGACCTGCTGCTCTCTACGGCGCCCCAGGTGGGTTCCCCGGAGGGTTCGTCTACGCTGGCAGGAGGGCCAGGGAGGAGTACGATGGGCTCTACCAGGAGTACATGGTGGAAAACGAGTTTGGCAAGGCTAGGTACTCATCCTTTGAGACCTGGCTGGCCGGCGCCCGCTCCGGAGTCTACAGGAACAACATCCTCCTGGCCCAGGAGCCCCCAGTTGAGCCAGGGTACTGCCCGGGTTCAGGGTTTCCCGCTGGCAGCCCCCCGGAGGGCACTGACCTCACTAGGGCCCACTATGAGATCATTGCCATGGCCATGGCCCAGGAGGCCTACCGGAAGTCGGTCACCAAGGTTCCCGGGTTCTGGGAGACCATGCTTGAGGTGCCGCCCCCGCTGGTAACTGACATCAAGTCCCTCCTGGCTCACTATGGCATCGTGGCAGGGAAGTGGTTTTTGGGATGGGCTGCCCGGGAAGCGGAGGACCCGGCGAAGAGGGGTCTTCTATCCCTGGTGGAGGAACTCCTGGGCTTTCCCCTGGATGGTGTCGCCGTGGACCGCCTCATTGCGATCCACGAGGTGTTCCCCCGGGATGGAGGCGGGGGCAGGGTGCTGGGCAACTACTTCCTTGAACACATCAACCTGGAGGAAGAGTCTGCCCGGAGGGCGCCTCGCTACGTGATCCTGGCGGGCAAGGCCTTGAACGTGTGGGCCCGTTTCTGGCCAGGGGTGGGACCAAACGACCTGTGGGTGGAGGCATCCTCAGCCTTCCTGCCGCTGGCGCGGGACGATGTCTTTCGCATCTACACGGGGCCCTTTCTTAACCACGGCTGGCTCACCACAAGCCCGTCCATCTGGAGGGCCGTGACCCTGGAGCTCACTGGCTTTCCTCGTCCCGTCTCCGAGAGGGTGATTAGCCGTGGCCTTCTCGGGCAGGGCCGGTTGAAAGGGGGCGGGTACGCCACTGTATGGGAACCGCGGTACCATGCCCTGAGCCTGGGCGAGCATGGCGACCTCCAGGTAGAGGTCTGGGGTTCATCGCAGTCCCAGAGGACCGGGAGGGGCCTGGAACTCCAGGCGTGGCTGGTCCCGGTGTCAGGGGGAGAGAGGGGAGAACCCGTAGACATAGAACTGAGGGACGAAGGTGGCCTCCTAACCGGTTCCGCCATCTTGGCGAACCTGGGGTCTACCGTGGAGAGGGTACTCCTGGGGGTCAGGGCCCACAGCCCCCTCCTGGGGCCGGATACTCTTGGAGATTTTCAGGAAGACGCGGCACTGCGGTATAGCTTCGTGGCCACAGCACTGCCACCGGCAGAGCCAGAAGTCGAGTCCTCCCTGGAGGCGCCAGGCGGTGAGGAGATGGCCTTCCCAGGGGAGATCCCCAGCATCCTGGTGCAGCGGATCACAAAGCATACAACCACCAGGAAGGAAGAGATCCACCGGCACGACCGCTGGGAATGGGACTTCGGGGACGGGAGTGTCATGACGGAGGAGGACCCTGAGAGAATACGTACGGTTGTCGACAAGGAGTTCTCGGAGACGGGTTCCTACCAGGTAACCGCCCAATCCATCACAGCAAGGGACAGGCCGTTGAGGAGGGTCCGGTGGGAGGTGCATGCCCAGGCTGGAGAGGTCCATACCTTCTTGGCCGAGACAATTGTGCCGCCCGTGGTAGACCTGGAGATACTAGGCCCCGTTGAATGGATAACCGGGAGGCCGGCGGAGTTCAGGGTCACCTACGAGGCCCAGGACCCGCCGCACGGGCGGGTGGTCGAGACCAGGGCCTACCCCGGCGAACGGTTTGAGGTCACCTGGGTGAGGCCGGGGCGATACCAGGTGCAGGCCGCGGTGACAGTGAAGGTGAAATACGAGTTTCCCGGCCAGTCCCTGACCCTCACCAACACGTACCTGGAGACGGTGGAGGTGGAGGTGCTGGCAACTAGCGTAGACCAGTGAATGTGGGCCGGCGGTGGAGGGGATGGTGCTGGGCCGGAGAATTCCCTCAGTGATGACCTCGCCCATGCGAGACTGCCAGGAGGGGATCCAGTGTCCGGGACACCCAGGGGAAGCCTGGCCGTGCTCTCCACCGCCCACGGCCTGAACCATTCCTACATGCTCTTCTTCACGCCCCTCCTGGCGCCAATAGCGGAATCCATGGGGGTAAACTTCGCCCGCCTTGGTGCCCTGGTCAGTGTTGCGCTGGTCTCGTACAGCCTGGCGGCGCTCCCCGCCGGCCTCCTGGCGGACCGGCTGGGGTGGAGGGTGATGATCCTCCTTTCCATGGCCCTGCCGAGTCTTGGATGCCTGGTGGTCAGCGCGGGGGCCTTCTACCCCCTCCTGGCCACGGGCTTCATGGTGTTGGGCCTGGGGGCCGGACTGTATCACCCCTCCAGTTTCGCTATGCTTTCTACGGTTTCAAGTGGTGATGACAGGGGAAGGTGCCTGGGCATACATGGAGCGGGGGGCAATATCGGCATGATGCTCGCCCCCTTTATGACAGCGGCTGTGGCCACTTGGACGGGGTGGAGGGGGGCCTTCCTTTTCTGGGGCCTCCTTGGCCTAGGGCTTACACTCCTTGCCTTGCCTACGCTGAGAACCGGGAGAGCCATGGTGGCCAAGACCTTGCCCAGGGATGGGCGGCGCCCGGTGCTTTCAGCCATGCTCCTCTGGACACTGGTACTCTCCGGCTTCTACGGGGCACTGAACAACGCGGCCTCCAACTACCTTCCCGCGTACCTGCAGACAGACGTGGGGCAGGTGCTCTTGCTTTCCGGCGTGTTCACGGCCTTCATGTTCGGCTGCGGCATCGCCGGCCAGGTACTTGGCGGCTACTGGACGGACCGGTTCGGGCTGGCCTCGGCGCTCTACGGAGGGATGGCCAGCGTAATGCTGGGAGTGGTGGCCCTGCCCTTCTTCCGCTGGCCCCCCCTTATCCTGTTAAGCCTCCTCATGCTTGGCCTTGGGCTCTTCGTCCTCCAGCCTGTCATGGCGGTGATGGTAGCGGAGCACGCAGGCCACACCACCGTGGGACTCTGCTACGGGCTCTTCTTCTCCATCCAGTACGTGGCTGGGGCTGCCGCTGTCTTCCTCTCCGGCTTTCTTGCGGACAGCGCAGGGCTGAGCGCGGTGTTCATGGTCCTGGGCGGTGTGGCGCTGGTGGCCTTGGGCCTCTCGGTGGCCGCGGAGAAAGGGCGGAGCAGGTACGAGGGATTGGACGGGAAAGCCTAGAGCCTGGATACCTTGAGGAGTCACGGCGACCCTGGAGGGCGCGTATTCAAGCCTCACACCCATTTAAGCATAGGCCTTTCTGTGAGGGTTTCATCCTCAGGAGTTTCCCCCTTGAAGGCGCCGCAGGATTCGCTTGGCCTCCCGCTGCACACGCACAGCCTCCTCCAGGGTTTCCCGAGACGCTGCCTCCCTGTGAAGGTACTGCCAGTCTGCCTCCGGATAGCGCGCGGCCATTAGCCTCACTGCCCACTCGAATGAGGATAGGTCACTGGATGGTTAAGGCAGTAGGAAAATGAAGCATGGGCAAATTTGCAGTCCCCTAAAAAGACACTGTTTCTAAGCGGGGGAGAGCTGTAGTTGCCTCCTGTATTCAGTTTCAATGTGGCGGGTAAGGGGGCCGGGCGTGCCGTCTCCTACCGGACTGGCGTCCACGCTGACCAGCGGCATGACACCGAGCAGGGAGTTGGTCAGGAACGCTTCGTCAGCTTCCTGCAGAATAGCCGGGGCAAGTGACCGCTCCAGTGCCCGGAGGCAAAGCTGCGGGCAGAGCGTCAGGATTTTGGCGCGGACAATGCCGGGCAGGGCTCCGTCCGTGACTGGCGGGGTCAGTACCTTGCCGCCGCAGACTAGAAACAGGTTGGCGGTCGCAGATTCGCACAAATTACCGGCGGTGTTCAGCAACAGGGCCTCGTCGGCGCCGGCCGCGGCCGCTTCCCGGCGCGCCAGCACGTTGTCCAGGAAATTGGTTGTTTTGTGCCGGGCCAGGGGAGAATGCTCATTGCGACGTGTAGCAGCGGCGATGACGGCCCGGAAGCCGCGCTGATAAAGGTCAGCACTGTATGGCGGACCGGAACGACAGGTGATGGTGATGTTTAAAACGCTGTTTTGGGCGGCCAGCAAGCCATTGCTTGCGGCCGGTGAAACAGTAAGCCGGAGTGCTCCCTCTTGCAGGGAGTTTTTGTTTATCAGCAGGCTGACAGCTGCGGCCAGTTGTTCCGCGGGCGGCAGAGCATACCCGAGGAAAGCGGCGGAAGCGGTGAGCCGGGCCAGGTGTTCCGCCAGGAAAACGGGACGGCCCTCCAGAACCAGGATTGTTTCGAAAAGACCGTCCCCCAGCAGGTAAGAACGGTCGCCCGCCGGCAGCGCGCAGTCCTTTGGTGGAAGCAGCCGGCCGTTGAAATAATAAAATGATTCCTGCATTTGCCGGCACCACTCCTGTTAAATTTCTTCCTCCGGGAAACGGTCAACGCCCAGGCTTTTCAGCATGCCCCGCGCTTTGTGCAGTGTTTCTTCGTATTCCAGGCGGGGGTCGGAGTCGGCGACAATGCCGCCGCCCACCTGCAGGTAAACATGGTCGCCCTTATTGACCATGGTGCGGATAGCAATGTTTAGGTCGGCCCGTCCGTCAAAGCCGAGGTAACCAATAGCCCCGGTATAGACGCCGCGGCGCACCGGCTCCAGCTCTTCGATTATTTCCATGGCCCGGATCTTGGGCGCTCCGGTAATGGAGCCGCCCGGGAATGTACTTTTCAGCAGGTCGACCACGTCTTTACCCGGAGCCAGCGCCCCGCACACCGTGGAAACGAGATGGAAAACGGTGGCGTATTCCTCCAGGGTAAGCAGCTCCGGCACTCGGACCGTCCCGTAGGAGCAAACCCGGCCTAGGTCGTTCCGCTCCAGGTCAACAATCATGACCAGCTCGGCGCGGTCCTTTTCGCTTGCCAGCAGTTCCCGCCGCCTTTCCCGGTCTTCCTCCGCTGTCCGGCCCCGTGGCCTGGTTCCCTTGATCGGGCGCGTCTCCACCTGCCCGTCTCTCAGCAGCAGGAACCTTTCCGGTGAGGAAGAAAGCAGCCGCAGGTCATCGCTGCAATCAAGATAGGCGGCAAAGGGCGCCGGACTGGCCTGCCGCAGGCGGCGGTACAGCTGGTAGGGCGTTGTTTTCAGCGGAGCGGAAAAGCGCTGTGTCACGTTCACCTGGTAAATATCTCCGGCTGCGATATATTCCTTGGCCTTCAGCACCGCTTGCCGGTAAGCGGACTCTGTAAAACAGCGGCTGATTTCCCCCGCCGATACCTTCGGCCCAAGCCAGGGGTCGCTGTCTGGAGCCGTGCCGGCGGCCACGATACGCCCGGCCAGCTCATCAAGGTCCGCCAGGGCTTTGGCTTTCGCAGTTGCGCCTGCCAGCGGCAGCCCGGTGGCCGAGAGGTAAAGACGGTGCGCTTCGTGGTCAATCACCAGTACACGGTCATAAAAGCCCAGACAAATGTCAGGTACGTTGAGGTCATCGGCGGTCAGGTCCGGCAATTTTTCAGTCATTCTCCCCAGGTCGTAGGAAAAAAAGCCTACCGCGCCGGCCAGAAACGGCAACTCTCCCGGCTCTGTCCGAAAACGGGCCAGCAATTCGCGCAGCATCCGGAAAGGACGCTCCCGGAAAGAGGTTAAACGTCCACTTTCCTCCACCAGAGCCGTGTTGCCGTAAGTCTTAAAGTACAGAAACGGGTTGCTGCCCATAAAGGAAAAGCGTCCCATCCTGCCGCCGGGCAGGCTGCTGTCCAGCCAGAAAGAGCAGTAGTCGGCCAAAAACAAAGAAAACAGTTGTTCAGGAGCAAGCAACAAGGGAAGCTCCCGGACAAGCGGTTTAGGCAACGACAAGGAAACAGCCTCCTTAACCCTTAAACGCGAGAAAGTTGGCAAGCAGCTCCATCCCGTGCGCGGTGAGAATTGATTCCGGATGGAACTGTACCCCTTCCAGGCAGGGAATGGATTTGTGCCGGAGCCCCATGATTTCACCGGCCTCTGTTTCGGCAGTTATTTCCAGGCAGTCCGGCAGGGTGCCCCGCTCTACCAGCAGGGAGTGATAGCGTGTGGCGACAAAAGGCGACGGCAACCCGGCAAACACGCCCTGACCATCATGATGGATAGGTGAGGTTTTGCCGTGAACCAGCCGTTCGGCCCTGACGATGCGGCCCCCGTAAGCCTGTCCCAGGCACTGGTGGCCAAGACAGATGCCCAGGATGGGAACTTTTCCTGCACAGGTCCGGATTACCTCCGTGGATATGCCGGCGTCGTCAGGCGTGCCGGGGCCGGGGGAAATGATAATCTGCCTGGGGGCAAGATGCAGCACCTCCTCATCTGTCAGGCGGTTGTTGCGGAAGACGCGGACAGCGGCACCAAGCTCGCCGAGGAACTGAACGAGGTTGTAGGTAAACGAGTCATAGTTGTCAATTACGAGAAGCATCAGAGCCTGGTTTACCAAACCTACCTAAACCGCAAGTTTGGAAGGCCGCCTCTCTTCGGCCAATTTTGACGCTTCATCCAGGATTGCTCCGAAAAGTCTTACATCCCGTCCACGCCCGTTTAGACTGTCCGTGAACCCACTCCGGCCAGTATGGATTCTTAACGCTTCCGCCTCAATGTTAAAGGCGGCATTCCAATCTCTGCCTGCGGTGTAACCGCACTCACAAACAAATGTTCGGTCATTCAGTGTCAAGTCATCCTTAATAGTCCCACACTTAAGACACAGGCTACTTGACGGAAAGAACCGGTCAACTTTCACCAAGACGCCGCCGTACCACTCGCTCTTGTATCGTAGCTGCCTATGAATCTCGCCAAACCCCGCGTCTGCAATAGAGAGCGCCAGACGATGATTCCTCAACATCCCGGCCACATTGAGGTTTTCAACGCCTACAACGCGGTAGGTACGGGCAATCTCGGTCGTCATCTTGTGTTGGTAGTTTAGTCTTTGATTCGCAATGCGCCGGTGAAACCTTGCCAGTTTCTTCTTGGTGCGTTGCCATCCTCCCTCCGGGATAGGAAGCGCTTGAAGGCTAGGCCATCCTTGGGGCAGAGCCTCCCGCACGAAGGACACCTTCGTCCCCTGGCAAAGAGCCATCTTGCCACCCCCACACCGGTAACACCCCTCAAGCGAACACTTCTGGCCTGAGCCCCCCAGGACCTTCGTGTGGAGGAAATGAAATGCCCGTGTCGAAGCCCACTTCGTGGCTGGGAATGCGTGGCGGTTCCCGGCGGAAGACTAGTGGCGCTGCTTTTGCTCACAAAAAGGGGTGTTACTATGGATCTACTGGTCAAGGGCGAGGGTCGCATTGAGTGGGCTGCCCGGCGGATGCCGGTGCTATCAGCCATCAGGCACCGCTTTGCTGAGGAGAGGCCCCTGGAGGGTATTAGGCTGGGGGCTTGTCTTCACGTGACCACCGAGACGGCTAACTTGATGCTGGCACTCAAGGACGGTGGGGCCCAGGTTGCGCTATGCGCGTCAAACCCCCTGAGTACTCAGGACGATGTGGCCCTGGCCCTCAGAGAGAGTTTCTCCATTGAGGTCCACGCCCAAAGGGGTGTGGACAACAACACCTACTACCGGCACGTGCGGGCTGTGGCCTCCACGAAACCCCACGTCACCATGGATGACGGCGCCGACTTGGTGGCCGCGCTTCACGGTGAGACGTCCCAGTGGTCCTCGGAGGTCATGGCAGGCACGGAAGAGACCACCACGGGTGTCAACCGCCTTCGGGCCATGGCCGAGGACGGAGCCCTGCGCTACCCCATAATCGCCGTGAACGACGCCCTCACCAAGCATATGTTCGACAACCGGTACGGCACAGGGCAGTCCACCATAGACGGCATCCTGAGGGCCACCAACATCCTGCTGGCTGGCAGGGTCTTCGTGGTGGCAGGGTACGGCTGGTGCGGCAAGGGCCTTGCGTCCAGGGCCCGCGGCATGGGTGCCCGGGTTATGGTGGTTGAGGCAGACCCGTTACGGGCGCTGGAGGCAGCCATGGACGGATACCAGGTGGGTTCGATGGAAGAGGCGGCATCTGTGGGGGATGTCTTCGTTACCGTCACAGGGAACAGGGGCGTGATTGACACCCGCCACTTTGGCCTTATGAAGGACGGTGCCATACTGGCCAATTCCGGGCACTTCGATGTGGAGATAGATGTAGAGGCCCTCGCTGGAGTGGCCCGGCGGTCTCCTGGGGTCAGGGAGGGTGTGTCTGAGTACGAGATGCCTGATGGCAGGCGCCTGTATGTGCTGGGTGATGGGAGGCTCATAAACCTGGCGGCCGCCGAGGGGCACCCGGCCGAGGTCATGGACATGAGTTTCGCCAACCAGGCGCTCGCTGTGGAGTGGTTGGTGAAGGAGAGGCCCGCCCTGGAGAATAGGGTATATGGTGTGCCCCTGGAGATTGACCGGGAGGTCGCCCGGCTCAAGATGCTGGCCATGGGCATGAGGGTCGAAGAACTTACGGAATCTCAGCGGGAGTACATGGGTTCCTGGAAGATGGGCACGTAAAGGCCTGTGGGGGGGCTGTTCGCTTGGAAGGGAAGACATTCAGGTCAGGCCCTCTAGAGATCCAGGTGGGAGTTGGCGATCTTACAGAAGCTGATGTGGATGCCATTGTTAACGCTGCCAACAACCACCTCTGGATGGGTGGCGGTGTGGCGGGGGCCATCAAGCGTAAGGGTGGGACCGAGATCGAACGGGAGGCGGTCTCAAAGGGCCCCATAGCTGTGGGTGACGCCGTGGCAACGGGAGCTGGCGCTCTGAAGGCACGGCATGTGATCCACGCAGTTACCATGGGCGAGGATCTCAGAACAAGCGAGGAGTACATCAGGAGATCCACCCGGGCAAGCCTGGAGAGGGCTGTGGAGCTGGGTGTCGGCAGCATTGCCTTTCCGGCGCTGGGAACTGGAGTTGGAGGGTTTTCACTGGAGGAGGCGGGCCGGGTGATGCTGGAGGAGATCATCGGCTTTTCTGACCCAGGTCCCCTGAAGCGAGTGGTGATACTGCTATTCGACTCCAATGCATACCTGAGCTTTATGGGCCTTTGCCCCCAAAAACCTACCCCCTAGTGAGGTAGGATGGAAAGGGCTCACCCGAAAAGGCGCCACAGGTTGCCCGAAAGAGTGGAGTATTCGGCCGGGAATGCAGGCTTCAACAGCTTAAGCGTATCTACGATGAGTAGTAGATTGCCACTCACCAGCGGAGAGGCTGTCGTTTGGAGTAAAGTAGATCAGGATAAAGGTTTTTGGTAGGAGGGAGGGAGACCCACAACTGGGAATGGGCGAGTTTGAACTCAAAACGCACCCAGGAGGGGTCTCTCAAGAGGTTCAGCCATCCTTGGTAACATTAACGTTTTGGGTACTGCTTCTGAAGGACCCGGGGATTGTCCAGGTCCTCCAACCAAGGGTTCGCACAACCGGGCCGGAATTCACAGAGGCAGGAATTCATAGAAACAGTTGCATGATTATACACAGATAGTTATAATCATGAACAGGGCGGCAAGTCTCGGGGAACCTCCCCTGAGAGGCCGCCTTTTTGATAGGGACAGGGGGAGGAATGAAGGCTTGAATCTGGACAAGGTCATGGTGATTGGGTCTGGCCCCATCGTAATAGGCCAGGCGGCGGAGTTTGACTACGCTGGCACCCAAGCCTGCGCTGCCCTGAGGGAGGAAGGCATCAAGGTCGTCCTTCATAACTCAAACCCGGCTACCATCATGACGGACACCGGTGTGGCCGACCGCGTCTACCTTGAGCCTTTAAACTGCCAGTACGCAGAGGCTATCATCGCCAGGGAGAGGCCCCAGGGCTTGCTCGCTACCCTAGGCGGCCAGACAGGGCTCAACCTGGCGGTAGAACTGGCTAAGAAGGGGGTCCTGGAGAGATACGGGGTGAGCCTCCTGGGAACACCCCTGGATGCCATAGTCCGGGGTGAGGACAGGGAGGCCTTCCGGGACACCATGCGTGACTTGGGACAGCCAGTCCCTCCCAGCGAGATATGTACATCTGTCGAGGCTGTGCTCGATGCGGCTGGTTCCATAGGCCTTCCCGTTGTGGTGCGCCCCGCCTATACCCTGGGGGGCACAGGGGGAGGCTTGGCCAGGGACCCCCAGGAACTACGGCGCCTTGCCGCGCGGGGCCTCAGGGCAAGCCCAACCCGGCAGGTGCTTGTGGAGAAGAGCCTGGTTGGCCACAAGGAGATAGAATACGAGGTCATGAGGGATGGCAAGGGCAACTGCGTCGCTGTGTGCAACATAGAGAACCTGGATCCCATGGGGGTACATACCGGGGACAGCATAGTGGTGGCCCCGAGCCAGACCCTGTCCGATGGAGAGCACCAGATGCTGCGATCTGCGGCCTTTGCCATCATCAGTGACCTCGGAATAGAGGGTGGCTGCAACGTCCAGTTTGCCCTGAACCCCCATGGCTCAGACTACCACGTGATTGAGGTGAACCCCAGGGTAAGCAGGTCCAGCGCCCTGGCTTCCAAGGCCACGGGTTACCCCATCGCCAAGGTGGCCACGAAGATCGCCATTGGGTATGCCCTGGACGAGATCCCAAACCCCGTAACCGGTACCACCTGCGCGGGTTTCGAGCCAGCCTTGGATTATGTGGTGCTAAAGGTCCCACGATGGCCCTTTGACAAGTTCCCCACCGCGGACAGGACCTTGGGGACCCAGATGAAGGCCACGGGAGAGGTCATGGCCATAGGACGCGGCTTCGAGCCTGCGCTTCTGAAGGCGCTGAGGTCCCTGGAGGGCAGCGGGGCCGACCTGTTCCACCCAGATGAGGCCTCCTGGACCACCCAGGGGATCCTAAAGCGAATCGAGGTTGCCGATGACGAGCGCCTGTGGCTCCTGGCGGCAGCATTTCGCAGGGGCTTAGGCGTGGATGAGGTCTCAAGGAGGACCGGCATCGACCCTTTCTTCCTGTGGAAGATACGGCGGATCACCATGGCGGAGGCCAAGATAAGCCCGGGGCTGCCTGACCCCGAGACTCTCCTGGAGGCGAAGCGCCTGGGCTTCTCCGACGCCACCCTTGCCAGGCTTGCGGGCCTCACGGAGACCAGCATTCGCCTTCTCAGGGAGAACCTCCAGTTAAGGCCGGTCTACAAGATGGTCGATACTTGCGCGGCGGAGTTCGAGGCGGTGACTCCTTACTTCTACTCTGCCTACGAGACGGAGGATGAGGCCCAGGACCCTGAGGGCGGGAGCGTCTTGGTGCTGGGATCGGGGCCCATCCGCATAGGTCAGGGCATTGAGTTTGATTACTGCTCTGTGCATGCCGTCTGGTCGCTGCAGCGCCAGGGGATCAGGGCGGTCATCATCAACAACAACCCCGAAACCGTAAGTACTGACTACAATGTAGCCGACCGCCTGTACTTCGAGCCTCTGACCGTTGAGGACATACTGGCGGTGTGCCGGAAGGAGCGTCCTCGGGGAGTCATAGTGCAGTGCGGCGGGCAGACCGCCATCAACCTGGCGGCTCCTTTAGACCAGGCCGGGATTAGGATCCTGGGAACACCGGTGGAGCATGTGGATCTCGCCGAGGACCGGGAGCGCTTTCACAGCCTTCTCCAGGAATTGGAGGTTCCCACGCCCCCTGGAGGAACAGGACGTTCCCCCGGGGAGGCCCTGGCCATAGCTGAAAAGATTGGCTACCCTGTGGTGGTTAGGCCCTCCTACGTGCTGGGGGGGCGTGCCATGGAGATCGTGCGCGGGCCCGGAGAACTTGCCGGGTATATGGGGAGGGCTGCCAGGGTGTCTCCACACCACCCTGTACTGGTGGATCGCTACATCCCTGGTCTTGAGGTGGAGGTGGACGCCATCGGGGACGGCGAAGATGTGCTGGTGATCGGGGTCATGGAGCACCTGGAGAGGGCCGGGGTTCACTCAGGGGACAGTATCACCGTGTATCCCGCACAGAGCCTGCCAAGTGTCCACATGGACACGATCCTGCACTACACCAAGGTTATATCCAGTGCGCTTTCCATCCTTGGATTCATAAACCTGCAATTCGTGGTGTATAGTGGGGTGGTTTACGTCCTGGAGGCAAACCCCCGGGCAAGCCGGACAGTACCCTTCTTGAGCAAGGCAACCGGCCTTAAAGCGGTGGATGTGGCTGTCAGGGTCATGCTGGGAGAGACCCTGAGGAATCAAGGGCTCTCCCCCGGGGTGTGGCCCTCCCCCGGGGATGTCTACGTCAAGGCGCCCGTTTTCTCCTTTGCCAAGCTGGGAAGGGTCGACCCCCACGTGGGGCCCGAGATGAAATCCACGGGTGAAGTCATGGGGCGGGGAAAGGACTTTCCCACGGCTCTCTTCAAGGCCCTCCTCGGGGCCAATGTCGGGCTGGAGCCTGGCGGCTCTGTGTTCGCGGCGACGGCCGGCAAGGACAAGGGAGATGCGATACGGATCCTGGAGGGGTTTTCGTCCCTGGGGTTTCGCGTGAAGGCCGCGGGTAATACTGCCATGGCGCTGCGATCGGCGGGAGTCCAGGTTGAGGAACTGCGTAAAGAGGGGGAGGAACCGGGTTCTGTGCTCCACTGCATTTCCCAGGGAAGCATAGACCTGGCCATCATCACCCCCACCAAGGGCATGAACCATGAAACCCATGGCTACCGCTGGCGCAGGGCGGCCGCAGAGATGGGAATCCCGTGCCTTACCTCCTTGGATACTGCCCGGGGCCTTCTTGACGCGGTCAAGGGAGTGCAAACAGGCTTGCATAAAGATGCAATTACGCCTATATTAATGAGTAAGTGACTAGTCCCAGGGGAGGGAGTCATGCATGCTGAAGGCAAGTGTAATTGGGGCCACGGGTTACGCCGGCCAGGAACTGGTGAGGATCCTTTCGGTGCACCCTGGGGTTAGGCTCTGCCACCTGGCATCGGAATCCTATGCGGGGGTGTCCATGGGCCAGGTGTATCCCCACCTGAACCGCAAGGTTACCATGGAGTGCGAGACACCTGATATAGAGGTGATTGGCCGGGATTCGGATGTGGTGTTCTTCTGTCTCCCGCCGGGGCACGCCATGGAGATTGTGCCCAAGGTGCTCGAGGCTGGGGCCCGTGTGGTCGATCTTGGCGCAGACTTCCGCCTGAAGGACCCAGAGATGTTCCGCAAGTGGTATGGTGAGACCCACGCATGCCCTCACCTTCTCGATGAGGCCGAGTACGGGCTGCCTGAACTCCACAGGGATGACATCGGGGGGCGCCGGCTCGTGGCAAACCCAGGCTGCTATCCCACGGCAGCGATTCTAGGCGTGGCGCCACTGCTGAAGGCGGGACTGCTAGACGGCCGGCCCATGGTTATAGACGCCAAGTCCGGCGTATCGGGGGCCGGCAGAGCCCTGTCCCTTCAGGTTCACTTCTCTGAGGTCAACGAGAACATGACGCCCTACGGGGTGGGGGGGCACCGCCACCTGCCAGAGATGATCCAGGAGATGGGTTTCATCGCGGGCCGCCCTGTGAGTGCGTGCTTCACTCCCCACATTGCCCCGGTGACCAGGGGCATCCTCTGCACCATCTACATCCAGTGCTCCAGGGATCTCTCCCAGGAAGAGGCGACTGAGATCTACATGAGCTTCTACAAGGGGGAGCCCTTTGTTGAGGTGCTTAATGGCAGCCTGCCCAGCACGAAACACGTGCTGGGGTCGAACAACTGCCACGTAGCAGTAAGGGTTGACGAGAACACTGGGATGCTCATCGTCATCGCTGCCATAGACAACCTTGTCAAAGGAGCGGCCGGCCAGGCAGTGCAGAACATGAATATCCTCTTTGGACTGGCGGAGTGCGCTGGGCTGAAGGCCATTTCCATCTTCCCATGACATCACTGGAGGTTACACCCATGGGTGCTGTGTTTCCAGGGGCCACCCCCTCAGGGGAGGCCCCTGGATCCCTTGGAGCCGGGTACGGAGGCATTGTGGTGGTGAAGTACGGGGGGCACGCCATGGTGAGTGAAGCCCTGAAGGCTGCTATGGCGGAGGATCTCACGGCCCTGTGGAGGGCAGGAGTGCGCCTGGCGGTGGTGCATGGCGGCGGCCCGGTAATCGGGCGGGCATTGCAGCAAGCGGGCATTGAAGGCCGTTTCATAGATGGCCTCAGGGTTACGGACATGGCCGTCCTGGAGGTGGTGGAGCGGGCATTGGACCAGGTGAACTCGGACCTTGTATCCCTCATAAGGGCGGCTGGGGCAAGGGCTGTGGGTCTTAAGGGTAACCACGGGCTCACCTGCGCCCGAAGACACCCCATCCCGGGACTGGGGTATGTTGGTGAGGTAGAGGCAATTGACCGGGAGGTATTTGAAGCAAGAACAGTGGGAGGGCACATCGGCGTGGTGTCTCCCATGGGAAGAGGCCGTGACGGGCACACCTACAACATCAATGCCGATACGGTTGGCGGGGCGCTGGCTATGGCCTTGAAGGCGGACAGGCTAGTCATGCTCACTGATGTTCCGGGTGTAGCGGGGGACAGAGAGCGGCTCAGGATCCTGCCGGCACTCGACGCTGGGGGGATCCGGGACCTCACAGCAAGGGGGATTATCTGCGGTGGGATGCTGCCCAAGGCCGAGGCTGCCTTGCGTGCCCTGGAGGGAGGAGTCCCAAGGGTGGACATAGTTGACGGGAGGAGGGAGCACGCCCTCTTAAGGGCGCTGGCCGAAGAGGGTTACGGTACCGCCATCAACCGGGATAAGTAAGGGGCACCCACCTTGAATTGGCGAGAGATAGATAGCACATCATGTCATGAGTACCTATCGAAGAGCGCCAGTAGTGTCCGGTAGAATGGTGTAAAAAGCGAAGCAGAGGGTTTATCCACCCTTCTCATGATACCGGTTCTCTTGAGCAACAGAACCACCCCATTTCGTCTTACTTCTACGCCCAGATACTACCAACTATGCCAGTACGTGTCAAACGGATGGAAGTCTGGTGTATAGGAGGAAGGGGAACCTCATGGCGGTAGCGAATAATGGAAAAGCTTGCTGTAATTCCCACTCACACCACTACCCCGCAACATCCCTAATAGCCCAATGAGCAATGGCAGCTTAAGCATGGCCAGATCCGTATTCGTCATACGTTACGTCCTCGTAAAGGCGGTGGCTGGTTAGGCAATTCACGTCAACTGGCAAGAGTGCGTACGGAGGAGGTGAGAAAAATGGGAATTCCAGAATCTCAATTGGAGACTTGGTCTCACCAAGGTGCAGTATCTACTGCTAAGAGTACCCATGAGTCTATACGAAATGCTCTGAGTTCCTACGAATGGCCAGATAGCGTTGAATACGAAGTCTACCTTCAGGGCTCGTATAAAAACAGCACCAACATTCGCGGGGACATGGATGTCGATTTGGTGGCTCAGCTTAACTCGACTTTCTACAGCAACCTGTCTGAGAAGCAAAAAGACGATCTGGGACTATCCCCGGCCTCCTATGATTGGCCTGATTTCAACCTCGATGTGCTACAAGCTCTAAAAGATTGCTATAGCGCACAGACTATCACTGAAGGAAACAAGTGCATCAAAGTGAAAGGTGGAAGTGGACGCTTGCCCGCAGATGTTGTCGTATGCGCCCGATATCTGAACTATAAGAACCTCTCCGTGTGTGTAGAAGGGATGACTTTTTGGACCCGCAACGAACATCGACAAGTCATAAACTATCCCAAAATTCACCTTGCCAATGGCATCAAGAAACACCAGAACACCACCAACAGGTATAAACCCACGGTGAGGATGTTCAAGAATGCACGAAACTATCTTGAAACCCACAACCATATTTCGCCTGATTTGGCGCCATCGTACTTCTTGGAGTGCCTACTCTACAATGTCTCCGACTCCAACTTTAGCAGCAGCTGCCAGGACACCTTCTACAATGCCGTGAATTTTCTCAACGGCGTTGATTATGAAGCCTTTGTCGCGCAGAATGAGCAGTTGGCGCTGTTCGGCAATACTCCTGAACAATGGTCAGTGTCCAGCGCCAGAAACCTTGTACGGGCCCTGATACAACTTTGGAATGACTGGTGAAGAATATGCATCCATACGCCACCGATTCCAAGGAAAGAATGGTAGTACCTCTTTATATTGCCGTGACGAGTGTCCTGCTATCGTGGGGAGTCAGCACACTCTTGGTAGTCACACACGTGAGTCCCCCATGGTGGTTTGGTGCACCATCAGTCATAGGATTCTATGGCCTGTTCTATGGGCTTTTCGACAGGTATATCTGGAAATGCCTGCTGGCCCGAACGATTAGGCTGGTCCAGACCCCCGACCTCAACGGTACTTGGCATGGGCATTGCACCTCTTCGTTTGATGACCATGCTGCAAAGAAGGATGCTACTCTCACTATACGACAGACTTGGACCGGAATAAGTGTGCAGCTAGAGACTGCCCGCTCCAAGTCTACTAGCTCAATTGCAGGAGTGCTTCTAGAAAGTGCCACTGGTGTCCTCCTCTGCTACGAATACTTGAACGAGCCATTAGCGACCGCCGGACACACAATGCACACGCATCGAGGGGCTGCTAGACTTTACGTTCGAGGTGGTGGAAGGCTCTTGGAAGGAGATTACTATACTGGCAGAGACAGGCAGACGGTCGGTGTTCTGAAGTTTGAACGCGCCATCCGCGGCGAAACTACGGTCAGAAATGGCGTTAATCAAGTTGCGAGGTCCCGTGAGATAGAGAGTAAATCGGTCGAAGAAACCCTGGAAACATTCAGTCGACCCCTTGGCCAGCATTTTTCTCTTGGCATATACTAACCTTACCAACAGGGAGCATGGCTCAGGCCTCCTCGAAGGGTTATTATGGTTAACAACAACTCCTTTCGAGGTCAGAGCCCATGCTCCTCTGTAGTTACAATAATTGGAAGCAAAAACGCAAAAGTTCACTGAGTCAAGGAACGGATTGTTGAATCACTTACCCGTCCTAGCGATCTTACTCCCCGATTTCGCACTTTCCTGGAGTTAATTAGCCAAGAAGACAGAATATACAACCGAGATGTGAAGCAAGGGCTGTATGAGGCTGGAGTCGGGAGCGATATCGGCCAAAGTGGTCGCTACCTTAGCAATATCTCACAATTTCTTACCAAGAAATCAAATCCCCATCTCAGGCAGGCAATCGAATTTGAAACGGGTGGCACCTATGTGTCAAGGCCGGTTGCAAAACTCCCCAAATGGCCGATTAAAAAGTTCCGGTACTGACCGTAGTAAGGCCACATCCCTGACGGCGTGAGTCAGTCTGCCGGCGCCACCTCCTTTGCTGCTGGCACTG
>JBFMCS010000035.1 GCA_040754315.1 Bacillota bacterium | reverse complement strand
ACCCTGTCGGTAGGCTTCAAAGACTTGATTTCTCTCCTCCCTGCTACCCAAGCTACGGGGCTCTGGCTCTTGCCCCGGCGGGCCTATTCCCCGCTGAGCGTACCGACCTTACCTGGACACACAACCCAGCGAGCGATATGAGGGCTGATGACACGCTAAAGGTGCCTGCCACCGCCAGCGTGGAACGGTGGGCTAGAGGGCCACTATGGCTAGAAGGCCACTCACACGAGGAGGGCCGCTGAATGGGCCTTCCTGTAGCCCCTCCCCGCGCAGGTGAGAGGCGGTTTCAAGCACCTGGTGACAACCGCGGGAAGCTTGGCCCGCGGTTGGCTCACCCGGGATCAATACCTTAGGGCGCACTGCTATAGCTAAGGCTACAACCACCCTTGCACGCTCACCCTTGCGTAGCACCATGGGGTGAGGACGCCAAGACCGAGAAACCCTCCGAATTAGGGTCCCTCCAGGGACACCCTGCCCTTGCCTCCCAGGAATGGCACTTACCGGGGAGCCAGTGGGGAGACCAGCACGGTGCCACCGGGCATGTGAGGCCCTGGACAAGCACCGGGAATCCGAGGATGCCCAGAAGGAGCCGGGCCTAGCGAGGAAAACCACGGCGGGAAACCGGGCCCCTCACCCAGTGGTAGCTAGCAGGTCTTGGCGTCCAACTACGTGCCAATGCCTTACCAGGGCAGCCCGCGACCGCACGCTCCTTGATGGTAATCCTGGAGCCAGCACGCGGATCTTGCGCCATGTCACACTTGCCGGGTAACGCACCCCCGGAGGGCAACCAGGATCAGGGCTCGGCCCTCCGCATGGGATCCCCGCAGGAAATCGGTGTCGGCCAGCGAACACAGGGGTAAACGGCCACCAGGGATGCGGGCCCCGGCAGCCACGGGCCCAGGAGTCACCGGGGGGTGTGCCCCGTGAGGGTCCTTCTCTACGAGCACTTCTCCGCGCAGGCCGCCGGGTGCGATGTCTCCCTGGCGGCGGAGGGTCGCGCTATGCTCACGGCGGTCCTGGAGGACCTCTCCCTGTGCCCAGGAGTCCTACCCTCAGCCTTCGTCAACCACGGGATCCCGCTGCCCGGCCACCTTGAGCCCGCTCGGCTCGCTCCAGCCGGGACAGTTGAGGCATTCCGCAGCCAGGTTCGCCTCTCTGATGCCTGTCTCTTCATCGCGCCCGAGACAGGCCAAATCCTGGAGAACCTCACCATCATCGCGGAGGCCGAGGGTAAGCCCCTCCTGGGAGCCAGCAGCCTGGGTGTCCGTCTTGCGGGAGACAAGATGACGGCCCTGGGTCTCCTTTCCAGGCGTCTTATACCGGTTCCCCGGACCAGGTGGTTTCCTCGGGACGCGGGCCCCGGTGAGGTTAGGAGTTTTGGGTTGCCGGCTGTGATAAAGCCCGTGGATGGTGCCGGGTGTGTGGATACCTTCCTGGTGCTCGAGGAGTCCCAGATAGGACCGGTCCTGGCCAGGATAAGGGCTGCTCCTCCTCACCGGAGGTTCATCCTGCAGGAATACCTTGCTGGCATTGCCGCCAGCGTCTCCTGCCTCGTGACACCAGGAGAGGGCTCCACTGAGCCCGCGTGCACCCCCCTGTCACTGAACCGGCAGCTAGTCTTCCCAGAGGGAGCAGGGCTAAGATACCGGGGCGTGAGGGTTCCCTTGGTTTGCTCCATGGCCCAGGAGGCATTCCGCCTGGGCCTCGAGTCTTGCGCGGCCATTCCCGGGCTGAGGGGGTGGGTTGGGATAGACATGGTCATTACTCAGGGCGGTCCAGTGGTGATCGAGGTGAACCCACGTCTCACCGATGCCTACGTAGCCCTCAAGAGGGCTACCCGGGTAAACCTGGCCTCCATGATCCTCGCTGTGTGCCTGGAGGGTGTGAAGGCATCCCCCCCAAGAGTGGAAGGTGAGGCCGAATACGAGGTGGACGTGTTATGAAGAGGATAGCCGGGCTCGACGTTGGCGGTGCCAATGTCAAGGGGTGTCTCATTGAGGTGGTGGGGCGCCGGCGGATCAGGGCAAGGGGGAACACCATCTCCCACGAGGTCTGGCGGCATCCAGGAGGCATAGGTGAGGCGGTGAGCCGCGTTCTCGAAGGCCTCGTGCCCGCTGGCCAGCCGGACGCCGTGGGTCTTACCATGACCGCCGAGCTTGCCGATGTCTTCCCATCCAAGGCAGAGGGGGTCAGTCAAACCGCCCGCGCTGTGGCAAGTGTTATCGCACCCGGGCGGCTGTGGCTCTGGACCCTGCCGGGGGGGTTCTCTCCCGCGGCTAAGCCGGTGCCTCCCCAGCAGGTGGCCGCGGCCAACTGGGCCGCCAGCGCCTCCTGGCTTGCCCGGGTGCTTCAAGACGGGATACTGGTGGATATAGGCAGCACCACCACGGACATCATCCCGGTGGGGGGTGGGCGAGTTGAGGGTGTCGGCCTTGACGATACCACACGGCTGAAGCGGGGGGAACTTCTCTACCTGGGAATGCTGAGAACCCCCGCCCATGCCCTGCGCGGCAGCGTGTTCCTGGGGGGCGAGACCTGCCGGGTGGCTCACGAGTACTTTGCGGTCATGGCAGATGCCTACAGGCTGCTGGGCCTCATCACTGAGGACGAGTACTCCCCATCTACCCCAGATGGGCGGGGACGCTCAATTGAGGCCTGCACGAGCCGCCTGGCCAGGGTGGTCGCGGCCGACCTGGAGTCCCTCCCTGAGGGAGGCGCCCAGCACATCGCCATGTGCCTCAAGGAGGTGCACCTGCACGAGACAACCCTCTCAATCCTCCAGGTGCTATCCCGCTTCACACCCGGCAACCCAGGGGTTTCCCCACTGGTGGCCGCGGGTCAGGGGGCCTTCCTCGTACCGGAGATAGCCGGGCGCCTGGGCTTGCCTTGCCATTTCTGGTGGAACCTTGCCAGGCTGGAGGAGCCCTTGGCTGGGGGGATGCGCGAACCCATTCCCCTCACAGCCTACGCCGTGGCGGATCTCCTCGCCGGGGAATTGGAGGAGTGAGCATGGATAGGGTTAGGGTTTCGCGGGAGGGTCTTGTCGTGGTCAAGGTGGGGGGAAGCCTCTTGGGCGCGCCGGGCAGTGTGCTCCGGCAGCTGGGCAAAACCCTCTCCTCCCTGGCTGCCAGCGGCCACGACCTTGCGGTTGTTCCTGGCGGGGGGCTCTTCGCCGACACGGTGCGGAGGGTGAGCCAGGGGCTTAGCCTTAGCGACGAGGCCTCTCACTTCATGGCTGTCCTGGCCATGGACCAGCATGCCTGGGTCTTGCGGGACCTGGTGCCTGGTAGTCACGTAACGGGGTATCCCCGGCCGGCACTGTCCCCAGGCCGGGTTGCCGTGCTCCTCTCCTTCGACCTTGCCAGGAGCGTGCCGCAGGACCGGCTGCCGCGGGCGTGGGAGGCTACCTCGGATTCCATTGCCGCCTGCTGGGCGGAGGTCCTTGAGGCCAGAAGCCTGGTGATGCTGAAGAGTGCCAGCGGCCTCATGGGACCGGGTGGAGAGGGACTGGTGCCCACGATTACCCGGGACAGACTCCCCACCGCCATGGCCAGGCAAGGCGGTGAACCCCTCCTCGACCCCTACTTCACCCGCTCCCTGCCCCCCCGGATCCCTGTGTGGGTCATCGACGGCCGCTGCCCAGGCCGCCTGAGAGAAGTGCTGTCTAGCGGCACGACCACAGGCACCCTCATAACACCGGGAGGGGCTGCCCAAGGGCGCGCACCAGATCGCTGACCCTGTGCCGGGTGACACGGCCACTTACCCGGTCTCCCTCGCATGCGGCGGAGCGCACGCCGATGATCTCAGGGCCAAGGGCTGCCACTCTGGGGATATCTGTCGCAGCCAGCTTCCCAGCCAGGGCCGAGAAGATCCCTTCCTCGCGGCAACTGTGGATGAACCGCTGGATCCCGCGGGCGGGCACCAGGCCCAGGAGGCCGGGGCCGGACTTGTTCCAGGTGTCCACCAGGCACCCGTCACAACCGGCTGAGGCTGCCAGGCGCGCCCATTCCTCCAGGGGTCTTCCACCAAGGGTATCCGCATACACGGCAGCCACCAGCCCGATCCTGTGCCCGGTGCCCGCCATTCCCAGGGAATCCCGGATTGACCTCAGTACGCCCGCCATTTCGGCTGGGTGAGTCTTGCCGGGGAAGCCCACCTTGACGTAGTCTGGACCACAACAGGCTGCACCCAGGGCAGCCAGGCCGGCCCCACCGGGCCTCCCGGGAAACTCCCCCAAGGCAGCGCTGACGGGTCTCTTCCCCGCCACCGCCTGGCACACTGCCCTGATCACTGAGGGCGGTTGAGCGCCCAGGGCTCCTTCATGAGGGTTCTTCACATCAATGATGCCAGCGCCCCCATCCATTGCGGCGAGGCCTTCCTCCGCATCCACCACGCTCACAAGGAGCTGGGGTATTTCCAGTCCAGAGAATGGATCCACAGCACGCCACCCCCTTTACGTACCTAATCCGGGAGCCCGGTCAGGGTCCAAAGCCTTGCCGGGACTCCCGGGGACGGTGCCGGAGCCAGAGACCCAAGCCCTCTTCAAGAAGCATTAAAAAGAGCCCCGCCGTCACCAGGTCAGCAGTGGTGCCCGGATTGAAGTCATTCCGGTCCACGCGGAGCGCAAAGTCCAGGTGCCGGATCCCCTCCAGGCCCTCCCGGGTGAGAAACCCGCCCTGGGACCAGGCAGCGGCTGCCATCTCCCGCACGCGGGCAGCCGCTTCCACGCCCCGCTTCCTCTGGATCAGGCTGTCCCCGTACTTGGCCAGGAGATACAGGTGGGCATGGGCGATGGCCTGGGGCATTGGGAGTCCCCGCTTCAGGCTCTCCTCCAGGCGAGGCCGGGTGTCCCGGAGTGTGATATCAAAGCCCGTGGAGTATTCCCTGGCCACCAGGTCCCAGGAGGCAGCCAGGCTCATGGCCTCGCGAAGCCCGGTATCAGGCTCCTGACCTACGTCCGCCTTCTGGACACTGCCAAGCCCTCCCGGGGACGCAAGCCGGATGGCCGCATATACCATCTCGGCGTCCTGCTGGTCCAGGGTCTCCAGCACCTCCTGGACCGCGAGTCCAATGTCCCCGGACGGGGTCCAGGCCTTTGCCAAGGGCGCCATGAGAAGGATGATGCCAAGATTGGCGTTGACCGGCGTCACCTTGCGGCTGGCCTCGACCGCCTCGTAGACGGTGAGGCCCAGCGGGCGCCCGCCAGCCCGCCCCATGACGGGGCCGGCAGCCAGCCCGGCCAGGAGAAAGTCCTCAAGGAAGCAGTCGTGGAAGTCGTGCCGCCGGTTGACGTTCCCCATCTTCGGGGCGGTGGCCTCCAGAAGGCAGGCGACCTGAGCAGCCTGGCAAACGTGGGCCCTAACCTCCATGGCTTAGCCTCCCCCCACCCCTGAGGAACGGGAAAGGGCCCTCTCCCTGGCGACCCGGCCTAGGGTGTGCATTGCCACGCACCTGGCGATGTCGGTGCTGCACACAGACTGTAATCCAGCCCAACCCGGGATCCCGTTGGCCTCGATTACGTAGGGCTTGCCTTCATGGAGCACAATGTCGATCCCCAGGTAGTCAGCCCTCAGGATCTTGGCGGTGCGTAGGGCGAGTTCCACTAATTGGGGCCCCGGCGTGAAAGCCTCAGCCGTGGCGCCGCAGGCGATGTTCGCCTTCCAGAGGTTGGAGCAGCGGCGCATGGCTCCGGCCAACCGGTCTCCCACAGTGAACAGCCGGTAGTCCTCGTTACCGTGGGGAAGGTACTCCTGGATGTAGTAGACGTAGCTTCCCGTCTCCAGGGCCCGGAAGACCCGGTGCGCCAAGTCCACGTCATCGATGAGCATCGAACCTCTCCCGCGGGATCCGAAGAGGGGTTTCACCACAGCCCTTCCCATTTCCCGGAAAACCGCCATGGCCTGGTCGTAGCGTTCCGCTGTAAAGGTGGTGGGCACCGGGATGCCGCCTAAGCCCAGGAGCGCGGTGGTGTAGAACTTGTCCACGGTCATCTCGATCGTGACAGGGCTGTTTACCACCATCACTCCCAGGCTCTCCAGGGAGTGCAGCACGTTCACCCGGTAGATCACTCGCTCCAGGGAGCCCCCTGGGAGCGACCTTACGAGCAGGGCGTCCAAATGATCTGCCCTGGTACCGTCGGTACAGGTCACCCGGAGGGCCTCCCCCACTCGCCGGGTCTCAGTGGCCATTCCCAGGACGCTCACGCGGTGGACTGCTGCCCCCTCTTGGAGCAGGGCCTTCTCCAGCCAGGAACCCTCAGCACCGGATGTGCCCAGGATGCCGATCCTGGGGGCTTCCCCGGGTGCCCTCACTGTGTCTCAGCCTCCAGTATGCAGAAGGAATGCTCAAGGATATCGGGCCTGAGGGCGCCGGCCCTGAAGGTGCGCCCGGAGGAGGCGGAGATGAGGGCTACCTCAGCTGGGCTGAAGAGGTGAGGGTCAATGCTGTAGAAGTCGCCGTAACGCTTGAACAGGTCTCCGAAGGGCTCACCCCAGTCCCGGGAGGCCTGTGAGGGTAGCCGGGCCACGAGGTCCTCCAGTGCGTCATCGCTGTCGTCCACCAGGTAGTGTACCGCCGACCCATAGAGTACCGCGTCGTTGGTGCGCCCAAGGGCCTCGCCGTCATCACTCGCAACAGGGGGGATGGGACAGGTGCCCCAGCCGCTTAGCACTCGCTGGGGATCGTAGCCCACGGTTAGCATCTTGTGGATGCCAGTCTCCACTGCCCTGGCAGCTATCTGCACGGACCCCGCCTGGGAGGAGGTGGGGGCCACCAGCACGTAGAGGTTGGCAGGGTCCACCCGGCACCTTTCAGACAGGTAGGTGATGACCCCAGCGTCAGGGAGCTTCCGGGTCTCCAGGGCCATCACGGCCTCGTTAACGCTGTCTTTGTACTCCATCCTGTCAAAATGGTCTTCGGCCCTTACTAGGGCCCTGGCCGGTCCTGACGCCATGGCGATGTAACCGTTTCTCTTCACGAACCACCCAGCGTACTGGCAGAGAATGCATGCCAAGGTAGGGTGGTCCGTTGACACCTCCACCGCGGGCCAGACCCTCTGGCCCAGGCGCCCTTCCCCAACCTTGACGTACCCCAGTCCACCCATGCAGGCTGCTGCGTAGAGAGCACCAGCCTGCCAGCCTCCTCGCGTCTTGATGCCGCAGTCAAGCACGGCCGCACCAGCGACCCTGGTAACGCCAACCTGGAGCCTGGACTCGCCTTCTATAATCTCCCTGGCAATAGCCGCCGCAAGACGATTGGGGCTCAGCCGTGGCCACTCCATACCAGGATTTCCCCTTTCCCAAGTTCATTTATGTCCCCACTGTACCGCGAGAAGATCCCCGCCTGGAGCGACTTGGGCAGGTTGAACCCCTCCGCCTCGAGGCTCCGGCACAGGAGCGGCCAGAACGGCGGTTCGAACTGGCAATCGTACCTGAAGCTGGGAAGCAGGTCCGTATCCTGCAGTAGGATGATGCTTCCCCGCCTCATCATGCCGCCAGCCCTTAGGCCGGCCTTACCGCACACCAGGAGAGTGCCCGCCAGCATGCCGTGGCCGAGAAGGTCCCCGCCGTCCCTCCCCACTGCTATGAGCCCGCGCCTCATACGGGCCCCTGCCCAATGACGAACGCTCCCGGCAACCAGTATGGTCCCGCCCTTCATGCCTGAGCGGTACCCCCGGTAGCCCGCGCCTACATAGTTCCCGGCGTTACCGGCAACGAGTATCCTGCCCCCGGTCATCTGGGCGCCAAGCCAGTCGCCAGCGTCGCCCTCCACGGCAAGGAGCCCGGAACGCATGCCGCTGCCAGCGTTGGCCCCAACGCGTCCACGTACCCAGAGCGTCCCGCCCTCCATGCCGGCGCCAATCCCCTTGAACCGGGTAAGGTCTCCCTCCAGCACCACGTGTCCCGGCTCTCCTGGGTGAACCTCAAAGTAGTCTCCTGCTGGCTCGGGGGCATTGCCCACGACTATGGGGGTTCTCTCCATCTCGTGCCTGGTCTTCGATGCCAGGCCTGCTGGGTTAAGTGTTTCGGCCTCCACAGGAACCCTGGGCTCCCGCTTCAACAGCAGGACCGTGGGCTGGCGAGCCAGGACCGGCATAGCCAATGCTGCCTCCATAGATGTCACTCCAGTACCTGTCGAAGGTGAATGTGGTACTTACCCAGCTTGCCACCGTAGTTGCCAGCGGTCACTGCCTGGATCCCGTCCATGCAAGCGGAGGTCACCCCTATACGGGTGGCCTCGACAACGGAGTCCAGGGAGAGCCCGTCCATGACGATCTCCAGCACGGAATTCACCCCCTCGGGAACCTGGGTGCCAGAGACCCTTCCTCTCAGTGTCGGGCACATGGCTGCGTTGGTGGACGCCCTCAGGAAGGCGTACCGTGATCCAACCCTGCTGCCGCTCCTGACAACGCCTCCCGGAAAGGGGAGGATCACCCCGGGCACCTCTCTCATCGCCTCCACGGCGACCTCCGCCGCTCGCAGGGCCAGGCTGGAGGATCCGGCCATTACAATGAAGTTGCCCCCCCCAACGCCCCGGGCTACCCCGAACTCCTCCTCCACCAGGAACTCCCCCTCCATTACTGGGATCCGCCAGAAGCGCCGCCCGTCCAGGACCTTACTGGACTGGTAGCCGTCGCCGAAGAACCTGAGCCTGCCTCCGATATTCACCCGCTTCTCTGCCCCAGGCAGGCCGTTGTAGCAGGCAGTGGTGGGACAGGTCATCACCGCTTGCCCTACCCGGGCAATGAGCTGCTTCTCCATGTCCTCGGCGCTCACGGTGAAGAACAGGCAATGGACGCCAGGGCGGCCATCGGGTGTGCTAGTCGCCACTGCCTCAATGCCAGCCTCTACCCCGCAGCCGATGATGGAGGTACCGAACCCCGTGGCAGCCCTGGCAGCCTCAATGGCCCACTTCTCAGACGCCGCGGTAATGGTCACCCGGGCGCCGCACATGCCGAAGGCCTCGGCAAATGTGTCCTCGATAAACGCGGAGCCTACCCGCAAGCTATCACCTCCCTGCAGGGGATGTACTCAGGTTCGACGGGATAGTTGTCCAGACGGACCGAGTAGTAGGCTTCGAACTCGGCACGAAGGGAACCGGGGAGCCTCTCGCAGCCATTCACCCCGGCAAGAAGGGTACGGCCCTCCCCCCCTGCCACAGCCTCACCCTCCCGGGCCACGACCTGGCCTCCCTTGAGAACGTAGGCAGGCCTCTGGAACATCTCCTCCACATCGCCCTGGGGCCGGTAGATGGTCACATCCGCGTCAGCCCCCACCCCAAGGTGCCCCTTGGTGGCGAGGCCAAGCGCCCTGGCAGGTCCCGCCCTGGTGGCTATGATAACCTCCTGGAAGGTGTAGGCCCTATCCAGGCTGGCAAGGGAGGTCAACCTGCGGGCACGAGGGCTTAGCCCCTCCAGGACCTCCCTCCTGAAGCCAGGCTCCATGAGGAGGCGGATTACCCGGGGATAGCATGTGAACGGGCCACCGTTGGGATGGTCAGTGGTGATGAACACTCGCCACGGGTCTCCTATGAGCAGGAGCAACTCCAGCCCGGTAGCCCACTGTACGGCGTTGACCAGGTTGTTCCTGCGGTAGACCAAGGGCACCACGCCAGAACCGCTCTCCATTTCCACGTCAGCGTTGCTCCACTTGTTCCCCGTCAGCCCCCGAAGCCTGAACTGCAGAGGCGAATCAGCCGTCATGGCCGTGGCTGGGCCGAACATGACCTGGCCAACGTCCACAGTGAACTCCGGGTGTTCGTTCAGGAATCCGGCGATGGGCTCCGCGCCCGAACGAAACCCGCCCTTCTTCGTAATGCCGTAGGAGTGAAACTGGATGTGGGTGAAGTGGGCCCGCCGGCCCTCCAGCGCCTTCATGGTCTCCAGGAGCGTGGTGCAGTTGCCCGCCCTCCCGATGTCGTTGGCGTGGACGTGCAGGGCATGAGGCAGCCCGAGACCCTCGTTGGCCTCGGCCAGCGCGAGGAGAATCTGCCTGGGCGTCACATTGAAGGGCGGCACAGGCGTGTCCAGCTGCACCTTTTCGCTGTTCCACTTCCAGCCCTCGACACCCCCGGGGTTCACCACCTTGATGGCGTAGCCGCCCGCCGCCTGGAGGAGCCACCCCGTGTACTCCTGCAGGAGGGCCTTCTGACCTTGAGCCACGCCCTTCATTACGAAGTAGTTGTTGCCCATTAGCACGTAGCAGCCCTTATCCACCAGGGGCAGGTCGTGGAACTCCTCGTGAAGGTGCCTTGCCTTCAAGGGCGCTATTGATGCCTCGAAAACCGTTGTGTACCCCATGGCGGCGTACCTGTTGCCTGTTACGGATATCGTGGGAATGGTATGGCCTGTGCCAGAACGGGAGAACCCCGTCCTTGGAACCGGGTGCCCGTAGTGGTCCTCGGGCCGCAGGATCCTGCCGCTGGTCACCTTGGGCCCGGCGATGTGAGTGTGGATGTCGATGGCGCCTGGCGTAACGTAGAGGCCAGCGGCATCCAGGACTTCCCACTCGTCACTCTGAGGGGGCGGCTCAACGACCCTTCCCCTCTCCACAAAGACGTCCTTCAGCACACCCTCGAGCCCGTTGGCCGGGTCGTAGACGCGGCCGTTAGCGATCTTGAGCACGGGTGATCCTCTCCCTAATCGTCCTTATCACCTCTTCATCCGTGGGGAGACGGGATTCCACCAGGGCGGCAGCCCTCAGTGGCACGTTATCCATGCGGTAGAACGTCCCTTCAGCCCCTACCCCTCCTGCCGCCACGGGGATGGTTACCCTGGCCAGGGGCGTGGTCAGGGTAACGTGGGGATCCACAAGCACCACAGGGATGGACTCCAGGTGTTTGACGCAGCGGCGGGGCAGGTGCGCCGCGGGGTCTGCCCCCACCACCAGGCAGGCGTCGACATCCCCTCGTTCCAGCAGGTCGACGACGGTGAATTCCCCAGGTCCGTACCTCGGGTAGCCCCTGCTGAAGTTCACGGCAAATGGATAGCCTGTGAGCCAGGCCAGCACGTTCTCGCTTCCTGCCACGTTGCTGTGGCCCCTCATGGGAATCGCGTAGAACCGGGTAAATGCATTGAGCTCCGCCACTGTGGTCAGGAGCAATTCGAGGTTGGCCTCTCTTCCCCCGCTCATTGTGAGCCCCATCCCGAAGAAGGCCACCCCGTAACGGCAACCCTTCATCAGTGCTGCCAGCCGGGCCCAGCGCTCGAAGGGTACGCCGGCCGAGCCGGTGGTTGTCACGTCCTCCGGCACTGCCTTCCCCTGGATCAAGGACCTCAAGAGGGTGAACGCCTCGTAGTCCCTGCCTGCGTCTATCTGGATGAATTCGTCCGCCGCCTTAGCCGTGGGGGTCGGCCGCACGTCCACCACCACCACCCTGCGCTGGCCGCGCCCTGTGACTGCAGAGCCCTTCGCCATCGCCGAGTAGCGCGCCAGGTGCCTCGGGCTGGATTCCATGGGATTGCAGCCCCAGAAGATGATGAGGTCCGCACGGTTGCGCACCTCCCCCAGGGTGCAAGTGGGCAGGCCAGCCTGTTGCCTTGCCATGGTGGAGGGGCCGTGACAGTGAGATGAGGTGGTGTCCACTGTCCCCCCGAGGAGCTCGGCCAGGGCTACCGCTTCCCGCTGCGCCTCCGTGGACACGGTGCTGAGACCGTACACTAGGGGGAAGCGTGCGCTTGAGAGAACCCTGGCCGCCTCCTCCATGGCTGTGCCCATATCCACCACCATGCCCTCTACGCTCCAGACCGCTGTGGGTTCGCAATCATGGAACACCTTCTGTCTCCCCAGGGCGCAGGCGCCCCCTACCTTGAGGACCCGGTTTTGTTCAACGGTTACCCTTAGGTCATCACACAGGGAACCACAGAAGGTACAAACGACGCTTTCAATTACCGGCACTTCCTTCAGCCTCCCCGCCCGGAGATGGCTCTACTGTCACCTTTATCCCCTTGAAGGAGGGCATCCCCGTCCCCTCGGTGGCGGCGGGCACCAGGGTGTTTGAAGTGGGGCCCATGGGCATGCAGAAAAGGCCCTGGGGGAGGTCCCCCACTTGGCAGGGAACGTTCACCTCCCCGGCTGTGCTCCACACCCTTACCATGGACCCGGGCGCCGCATCAATCACCGCGAGATCCCCCTGGCTTATCCAGATGCCCCCTGTGGCGCAGGCGTAACCGGGGTTCACCTTGCCCTTGACTGACTGTATCCCCTGGTCAAGACTGCGAACAGTCACCAGGATTCCAGGCACGGTTCCCAACCTTCTTCACCCCTTTTAGTCCTGGCATGGCTGCCAGCACCTTTCCCTGGCCAGGCTTGCCTGGCGACGCAGTTGCTCCATGCAGTGGGCGTGGGAGCCGGCGGTGGCCAGCACCGTGCACACGGGCTGCCCCCCCCGCATCCTCGCCCTGGGATGGGGAATGTCCCGGACCCCATCGAGGTAGAGGCGGGTTACAGCCTCAGGATCCAGTCTTTGTGCCCGGCCTTGCTCCTGGGCGTGGACGATGGCTTTGCCGTAGAACTGGCCGGGGGACTCCTCCCCTGGCACACACAAGGGGAGCGCGGGACAGCCTTCAACATTATGAAGGCTGCCGCGGCATGCCTCAACGTGATGCCCGAACAAGGAGAGGTCCATGGCTGCCTCCAGCAGCTCTACCGATGCCGACCAGCGGGGGTTAATCTCCAGCACGCTGATGCCCACCTCCGTGGCAACGAAGTCCACAGTATTGAGGCCCTTGAGCCCGAACTCACCCACCAGGATGGGAGGCAGCTGCCGCACCTGTCGCTCTATCCTGCAGGCATCAAAGCCCTCGGGTACGGCCAGGGGTACCACGTTGCCGGCGTACCTGAAGCCCTGGGCGGGCTGGGCTATGTCCCCTGTGATCTGCCGGCTGGCACCAAGGAGCACCCAATCCCTCCCATCCGACAGGAAGGTGGCAGAGGCAGGCACACCAGGCACGAATTCCTGCAGGAGCCAGCCCGGCCTTGGAATACTGGGTACATCCACAAGGCGGACCCCTATTCCCCCGCCTCCCCTTGACGGCTTGAGAAGCCACCTGAGCCCTCCTGGCCCCCCGGGGGGCTGGTGGCGGGGCCTTGAGGTCCCTGGATAGACGGTAACGGGCGTCCGTATCCCCTGCCTGGACAGGACCCTAGCGAACTCGGGGTGGTTTCTTGCCCGGGCCAGGCAGTGTTGCCCGTTCCCCAGGAGGATGCCCCGGGCCTCCCACCTGGCCACCAGTTCAGGGTGGTTCTCCAGGGGTGAGGTATAGACAATCCCGTCAAAGTCAATCCCGTCAAGGACCTGGCACAGTGCCTCCACCGTGGGACGATCCAGCCCGAGGTCTGTGGTGAGCCCCGTGACACGGCAGGCCTGCCGGTGGTCCAGGTCCCCGAAGTAGTCCACAGCCTGGACCTCGTATGAGGCCCTTATAGCGGATCCCGCCAGTGCTCTTGTGGAGATGCCCGCGAGGACCAGCATCAGCCCTTGGTCATCGCCTGGGCAATGTCATCAATGTGATCTAGGTCAAGCACCAGGTCGTTCCGGCCAAAGAGCGTCTCCACGGCTCTCCGGTGGATCTTCATCTTGAGCCCCCCGATGGCCACCGCTCCGAACACGATCTTGCCCTCCAGGGGCACGCCATCATCAGTGGCCCGGATTCCCTCGATGCCTGAGGGTTCTACAGCGTTCAGATCCGCCATGACCTCAATGGAAGGGAGCCGGGACCACACATCCCGGCCTGCCAGGCGCGCACCGGGGCTCCCGCAGGCTATCACAATGCTGGCTCCCTCCAGCGCCCGCGCTGTGGTATCATCGCCGGTGCCTGCCTGCGCCGGTTCCACATTGACCTGGTGCCTAGCCTTCAGGTGGTCACACGCCTCAGCGGCTCGCTCCAGGGATCGCGAGGTGAGCACCACAGGGCAGCCTCTCTTGGCAAGGAGCACAGCCACGCGCATCCCCACAGCACCGGTCCCAGCCAGCACCACTGCGGTCTTTCCGGAGATCTCCCCACGGGAGAGCACCTTTGTCACCGCCGCCACCGCCGTGGTGTTACAGCCGTTGGCATCGAACATGACAGACACGCGTACAGGGCCGAAAAAGGTCTTGAGCACCCTTTCAAGGAGATCTTCCGCAGGCTTGACCTTGGATCCCCCCACGAATATGGCGGTGTTCCTGAGGGCTTCCCCACCCCGGGTGAACATAGCCCCGTAGACGATGCCTGTGATGTCCTGGGTGGTGACGCCACCGTAGGGTATTACGTGGTCAACGCCGGCGTCATACGCGGTTATCTGGTCGAACAGGCTAGGCTTCTCGTCCTCCTCCATGTGAACAAGTATCTTCTTCACGATCCTCCCTCCCCAGTCTCGCGTAGCTTCCAGATGGCCCACCCGGCTGTTGATGTAGTCCTCTACAAGCCTGAAGGCCTCGACTTCCCGGTCTCCTCCCGTCCTCTGGACCACCCGGCGCCAGTAGCCCAGCCTCATTGCCACGTCCGCCGGGGCCATGAGGTGCAGCCTCGTGGCATCGATGGCCGCCTCGACCACGGCGAAGCGTGCCCGGCAAAAGGGAGTGAACCCCCCGGAACCTCCCTGGAATACGATGCGCCCATCCACCCGGGCAGGGTCACGGCTGGCATCGATGCCCGTCACGGTGAATTCGTAGTAGGTCTTGGCATCCTTCAGGACATAAGCGTTCACCCGGCCTGCCTTTACGTGGTCCGGCATGCCCAGGTGCAGCGCAGTCTGGACCATTAGGGCAACATCGTCGGTGAGACACACCACCCCCTGCCTTGACTGGAGCAGGTTGCGGCAGGTGTTGGTCTGGAGAAAGGGCCCGAGGCAGAGGCCATCGCCGCCTGTGAACTCCACCCCCATGGGTGCGAAGTTGGGCCTTCCTTGATCATCTGCCGTTCCCACGATTGTCTCGATGATCACGTGTCATGTACCCCCAGCGCATCGGGCTGTCCTGGACATACTTCTTCCCAAGGTTGAGCGCCGTCTCCGCCCTGGCTAGTTCTTTTCCCAGGTAGAAGGCATGGCCCGGGTCAGGCACACCAAGGCTCTTGGAGAAGGAGTCTGCGGTTGTGCCTGTGAGGAATACCTCTGAGTTGAACACGCATATGGAGTCTTCCGTCACGAATATGCGGAAGTTCTTGTCGCACAAAAGCCCCTGCATCTCCCGGAGTTCCTCCTCCGAGTACGGGTTCCGTTCGGGTTCCTTCACGACCAGGAGCGAGTCATCTATGTGCTTGGGCAGGGTGCCCTGGTAAATGGCCTCATTCATGAGACGGCGGGCATGATCCAGTTCAAGGATGGCTCCTCGGGCCCGGTAGCTCCTTTCCGTGGTAAGGAGGTAGTCAACGTTGAGTTCCGCCGCCATGGCTGCAAGTACTGCGTTCATCCCAACGCTGTCCGCATCAGCCAGCTCTGTGACGTTGGCGACCCCCATGAGCATTGGGGCGTTAGGGAAGCGCTGGCGTGCCTCCCAGTAGTAGTGCACGCACCGGGCGAAGTCCATGGTGAGGGGGCGCATAACGGGGTCCACTATGTAGCTCTTGCCGAGGCCGGCCAGGACCTCAACGTTCCGGTAGAGGCTGTCCAGGCTTCCGTCTTCGTCGGGTATCACCACTTGGGGGCAGTGGATCCTGGGGGCTATGAACATATTGGAGGAATTCACGCTGAGTATGAGGTCCACACCAGCTTCGCTCGCCGCCAGGAGGTCCTCAGGACGCAGCGTATCGATGCTCACCGTGTGCCCGGCATCCTTGAGTGCAGTGACTGCCTCCCTTACGTGGGGAAAGGGTTCCGAGACCTCGGCGCCCAGATCAATTATGTCGGCGCCGCTCTCCCGGTAGTAGGAGGCAATCCTGAGCATCTCGGGGATGGAGAGCGCTGGGGCGCCCACGATCTCCGCGAGTATCCTGGCGGTAGGCTCCGGCGCTGGGACCTGGGGCCGGGACATTCCCAGGAAGGACGCCAGGTCCTTGAGGTCCTCCGGCCCCTTTGTGGCGGGCAACCCGGTCACGCGCTCCAGGAAAAGGGTTTCGCCGTTACACAGCCCAGGTATCACCACCCGTTCCACCTCGGAGAGATCCAGAGGAGCAATCTGCTCTGCTATGTATTCCGCATCCAGGAGGGCTGCCACCGCCCGGTCCAGCGCAAGGACACGGTATTCTATGCCGATCCCCCCAAGGATCCTCTCCAGGGCACGCTTGGCCAGTCTACCAGTAATGAAGAGCTGCAATCCCATTCGCCTTGGCTCCCTTCGCTGCCACGAGGGCAGTGCCGTGGCTTGGCGCCGCTGGATGCCACCGCCAGTCGCCAATTCTCACGGGCTAGCCCAGGTGTTCTACGAACTTTGGGTCAGCCGGGCAAGAGCTAATCCCTGACTCCTTTCCGTCCTGAACCAACCGGGTTCCTCCGGGAAGGAGATCACTCCAGCAGTCTGGGCCCAAAGCTGTGCCCTGTCGCGGAAGTGGCGCACGGCTCACTCCTGCAGGGGTTTCCTGTCGTGGGCAAGGCAGATACCCGGTCCCACCTTGCGCCCCGGTTAGAACCGCGCACGCCAAAGACATCGGCCCCATCACCGGTGAATCCCCTAGTTGCCTTCACCAGGGAGGCAAGCCGCCAACCCTCGCAGAAGGCGTAGACCGTCGGGCCCCATGAACTTTGCCCCACTCCAGCCACTGGCTGTCTCTCAAAAAAGTCCACAAGGCATGCGGAAGGGCCGAAGAACACCGAGCCCTGGACGGGTGAGAAGTGTTCCCCAACCTTCCTCTGGATGGCGGTGACCGCCCGCCCGAACCTGTAGAGGTTCCTTTCAGCAACCGCAGGGAGGAGGCCTAGGAGCACAAGCCTGCAGAGGGCCCCCGCGCAGGCTTCATCCATCGGAGGCAACTCCAGGAAGGCCCGGCGTTCAATCTCCCCGCTGAAGTCATGCCGGGCCTTGGGGATCGCTACCACTATCCCCCACTCCCGGGGGAAGGGCATGTGGCACACCACGGGCGGTAGCGGAGGCAAGCCTTGGCTGCCACTATCCACTGGCCTGCCCCCGTCCACGACAAGACCACCCCTTTCGAACACACCCACGCCAACCCCGGAACGGCTCCCCTCGCGATCAGTAATACGTGCCATCTCCTGGACTGTGGGGGTAAGACCATAGGCCCGGGTGACGGCGAGCGCCACCGATAGGGCAAGCTGGGTGCTCGAGCCCAGCCCGACATGGGCGGGTATGGAATCTGCCACTACGACCCAGGCGCCCGGAAGGCTGTAGCGTTCGAGCACGGCCCTGGTGAGGCCGAGAACCCTGGGAGTGTCCTCTCCGGCCTCCACATGGGCCTCCGTGTAACGCCGGGCGAAGACCTCTACACACGGGCGCTGTATGCCGAAGCCTACGCCACCGTAGAGCCTTCCCAGTGAACCGTTGAGGTCAACCTGGCCCAGGTGGAGCCGGGCGCCGGTCTTCACCCTTATCCAGCACATCACCTTTCGCCTCGCCCTGCCCGTAGTCGGGAAATCCTCTTGGGCCCTGCACCATCGCACGAGAGGGCCCCTTGGTCTCCTCCCGCCGAGGCATCAAGGCGTAAGCCAGCGCGGCGCCTGGTAGGGGGCAGCGGGAGCGTCGCGGCCCCCTACCTGCGGCACCTCATTCTTTGGGACTAGGGCTGCGCCACTCTTAGTCCTTTTCGGGCTCAGCCACATAGTTGTACAGGAATGCGGCTATCGTCGCACCAATGATGGGCCCCAGGGAGTAGACCACCAGGAACTGATCCCAAGGGTTCTGCCCGCCGAACAGCGCATTGCCCAGGTATGGGCCAAAGGTGCGGGCGGGGTTCAGGGAGGCTCCCGTCATGGGTCCCAGTGTGATGATGACCGCCACAACGACCATGCCTATGATCCAGCCTGCCCACCCGGCGGGAGCCCGCCTGTCCACAGCCACGCCCATGATGGCCAGCATGAGTAGGAAGGTGCCGATGGCCTCACCGAGGAAGCCAGCCCCCATGCCAACCCCGGCGGCATCATTCAGGAAGGTGCCGCCCAGGTTGTACTTGGAGGCGGCCTGGGTGCCCAGGCACGCAACGAAGGCAAGGGACGCCAGGGCGGCGCCTATTAGCTGAGAGATGATGTACGGTACGACCTGCTTCCAGGGAAACTTGCCCGTGGCGGCCAGGGCTATTGTGACGGCAGGGTTGATGTGACAGCCTGACACCTTGCCTACCACGTGTATGGCCACGGCCACCGCTATGCCGAAGGCTATCGCTATGGCCAGTACGTCCGCGAGGCCGCCGACACCCCATAGCCCCGCTACCGTAGCGGCTCCGGGACCAATCCATACCAGGATGAAGGTCCCCACAATCTCGGCAACATACTTCTTACCCGGAGTGGGCTCTTGCATGTGAGGTGCCCTCCTTTCGTTTATGGCGGGCAGGAGCACCAGGGGCACTGCTGCCCGCCAACCTCACCGGAAAAGATCACACAGCCTGGTCCCACTGGCAGTAGCCCTTGGCTCCCGCGCCGTGGCCGGAGACGTAGGGCACATTCCTCTTGATGAGAGAGGTTGCCGCACACCCCTTGCAGCCCCGCACCGGCGCTCCCGGCTTCTCAGGGGAGAGCGCGATGAGGTTCGTCATGAGGGTAGCGGTGACGCACTCAGGTGTTAGGAAGCACGGGTAGTCTGCCAGGGACATCAGGGCCGCGAACCGGGTAGTGATGGCGCAGCCTGGGTAGGTGTAGCGCTGCGGGTTGGACACGATCTCGTGCTTATTAACGGGGCCGAAGTCTATGGGGATCCCCTTGACTGTCGCCCCCTCGCCGATGGGCGCGATGTCCAGGAGGCGTTCGCCCCTGGCAAGGACGTCCATGAAGTCTGCGTTGTGGAGCTCGTCAGCGGCGCCCCGTTTTGGGTTCATGGCCACGTAGTTATGGAACCGCTTGACCAGGAGGTCCACTACCATGGGCACGGTGAAGCCATCGAGCCACAGGACGTACGCGGTGGCACAGGCCGGCGCGCCTGTCGCCACAGCCAGCAGGTCCCAGGGGGACTTGTAGGCATCCAGGGCCAGCCCCTTATTCATGGTCTCCTCGAAGACCTGTGTCACGGCCTCATAGATGCCAAAGACCATGTCGTCCTTCATCATGTTGTAGGTGGCCTGCCCCAGGTGGTGTCCTACGTCACCCACGCAGTATGCTGGCACAGTCACCACGTTGGCAGCGTGCACCCCGGCCTGTATGGCTGCTGCCACCACCGGTTCCATTCGCTGTTTATAGCTGGCCATGTACTTGGCAACGTCAAAGGACGTGTGGCCTCCGTGGCCGCCAAGGTTATGGGTTTCCATTAGGTGTGCCTGGGCCGCAACGGGCTCCCGGTAGACGAATTGCATCATCTCGACCTCGGCATCTTCAGCCGCGCCGGCACTCTTACCCTCTTCTACCGCTGCCCTGAAGGCCGAGCCCACGCCGTAGGAGGTGTTCATCCCCCAGGACTTGGACGCCAGTATGGTGCGCTTGTGGTCCTTGGGGATCTCAAGGTCCGTCAGGATCTGGTTAACCACGTTTGACGTGGAGCCACAAGAGAAGGCGAAGTCGACGACGCATGTCGGCCCGTAGAACCCGCCGTAGATGCGCATGGATTCTCGTCCCAGCATGGCCCTGTTGGCAGCTATGGCGTCGATGAACTTGGTCATTGACCCCTTGAATGCGGGATCCATATTGTACAGCAGTTCGAGGATGGGAGGTGTCTGGTAGTGTTCCACAAATGGGTCGTCCTCGGGTCTGATTGTGGTGCAGAGGCCCTTAAGGATGTCGTAGTGAGCGTTTACGGACTTGACGTGAAGGTCAAACACGCTTTCTGACTGGCCGGCGCCAGGCTCCATACCGTTGACGGCATCCACATAGGGCTGGCAGTCAGCGATCTTGAAGCTGTCGCCTCTCTTCTCGCGGATGACGCCAAGGTCGGCCCCGGCTGCGGCCACGGCCTCCTTGACTATCTTCTCGTAAAGCGCCTTGTCAGGCATAGAGATTCCCCTCCTTCTTGGACTTGAGTCTCTGGAACCTACGGGAACAGGGCCCTGATGGCAACGCGTCTAGACCTCAGAGTTGTCTCTGTGCCTCCAACCTCAAGATGGCACATCCCGTTGTGTGGAAGGAGCGAGTAGTCGCGTAGGCCAAGAAGAGATAGTAGTAGTGAATTCTTCGTTGCCTGGTCCGTAAGAACTACACGAGGCACACCATGATCGCTTTGAGGCTTGCCCGGATTGTCTTTCTTCCATGGACCACCCCCAAGAAACGCTGTTCTTCTGGTCTGGCGCCGGGGCGAACCCCCGGACGTGCTTTGTGACGGCGATCCAGCCTCTCACAATAGGCGTTATGCAAATATCGTGCCGTCTTGTCCACCCCCCCGCCGTGAGGCCGTTACCAGCGATTGACCCGGTGTAGCCCCCCGCGACTTCCTCACCCGATGCATGACTGGCAACCCTCCCGTGACACTTAACCCATATGCATTGCGGGTTTAGCAGCGGGGATTCGGGCCTGGCAAATGACGTGACACCCAGACCTGTGCTATAGTGACACATGTTTCAAGATGGTACGCGCATGACTGGCTCAGGCCATGGGACAAAGGTGACAGCGGGCTTTACCCTCAACGCGCGAGGGAAAAGGGTCTTGGACAGCTTGAGCGAATAGAGTAGTTGGAAGAGAGAGAACAATTTGGCATTCGGGTCACTAGGAACAAACCTCCATGAACGGTAAAGGCAGTTCCCTTCGAGTCGCGGGCCGTCCAGGGGAATCCGGGACTCGCTCAAGGGTTCTTGGGAGGGGATCACACTGTGGAACCTGACCGGGAGAGAGTGGAGGAGACGTACCGCTGCTGGGAGCAAATAGTTTTACAGGGCTGGGATCCCGAGACAGTGGATGCCATTGACCCCATGTTTCTCAGGTCCTGGCAGCGTTGCCTAGCCAAGAGCCTTAACCCTGAAAGGCCAATTGCCATGACCCTGCCCGATCCACAGATCAGGATCAACCTCCAGCGCCGGCAGCGCCTTATCGAGGTGGCCAAGCCCTTCCTAGAGAACCTGTACCGGTTGGTACAAGGCTCTGGGTTTGTGGTGGTACTCCTGGACGAGGAGTGCTGTATCCTTGCGCTAATGGGTGATAGGGAGATCCTGGAGAGGGACTACCACTTCCGGGTAGGGGAGTTCTGGGACGAGGGCACCAAGGGCACCAACGCCATGGGCCTCGTGATGATCGAGCAAAAGCCACTACAGGTGTACGCCACCGAACACTACTGCAGGGCAAACCACTGGCTGACCTGCTCCGCTGCCCCTATAAGGAACAACCACGGGGAAATGATTGGTATCCTTGACGTCTCGGGCGACTACCGCTACGCCCACGCCCACACCCTTGGAATGGTTGTGGCAGCGGTACAGGCCATTCAGAACCAGCTGGACTTGGAGGCTGCCAACGCCGAGCTTACCAAAGCCTACAACAATACTGCCGCCATAATAGAATCCATCTCGGACGGCCTGGTATCCTTCGACAAGTACGGGCACATCACGAAGCTCAACGAGCTCGCCGTAGAACTGCTGGGCCTTGGCAGGGATGATTACATTGGCCAGCACGTGAGCACGTGCATCAACATGCCGGACATCGTCACGGACCTCCTGAACAACCGGCGGGTGATATCTGACCGCGAGGTGTTCCTGGACACAAGCCTTGGACGGGTGCAGTTCCTGCTCTCGGGCTGTCCCATCACGGACAACGAGAGAAGGGTGTCCGGTGGCGTCATTACCCTCCAGCCCATGAAGAATGTGCAGCGCCTTGTCACCCGGATTTCCGGCGCCAGGGCCCAGTTCACCTTCGACCACATCCTGGGGAAGAGCCGCAGCCTGCGCCGGGCCCTGGAGACCGCCAAGGCGGTAGCTCAGAGCCTTTCCACGGTGCTCCTTGAAGGGGAGAGTGGAACTGGCAAGGAAATGTTCGCCCAGGCCATCCATAATACCAGCCCCATGCATACTGGTCCGTTTGTGGCCATAAACTGCGGGGCGATCCCCAGGGATCTCCTGGAGAGCGAGCTCTTCGGGTACGAGGAGGGTGCCTTCACAGGAGCGAAGCGAGGAGGCCGCCCGGGCAAGTTCGAACTGGCAAACGACGGCACCCTCTTCCTTGATGAGGTCGGGGACATGCCCTTCGAGACCCAGGCGTCCCTGCTCAGGGTTCTCGAGGAGAAGCAGGTAATAAGGGTTGGCGGCCACAGGCCAATACTGGTGAACGTGAGGGTGATAGCTGCCACCAACCGGGACATCAGGAAGGAGGTGGATAAGGGGAACTTCCGCAGGGACCTGTACCATCGCCTTGACGTGATCCGCCTGCGCATTCCTCCCCTTAAGGAGCGGGAAGACGATATACTGCTCCTGGCTAATCACTTCGTGCAGAAGTTCTCAACCATGCTCAGGCTGCCCCCTGCTGCCATTGCACCAGAAGCCGCTGTGGCGCTCGAGAGGTACAGGTGGCCTGGCAACGTACGCGAACTGTCGAATGCCCTAGAAAGGGCCATCAACCTGGCGCGCGGGGAGACGGTGACCCTTCAGCACCTGCCCGAGCCCTTGCAGGCTCATGCGGCGGGAGCGAAGGTCGCAGACAGGAAGGTGACGAAGGCACGTTACCAGGGGTCAGTACAGAGGCAAGAGGAAAAGCTGATAAGGGAAACCCTCAAGGACACATCCGGCAATGTCTCCCGGTGTGCCTCTGTGCTTGGTATCAGCAGGAACACGCTCTACAGGAAGATGAAGAAGTACCGGATTTCAATTCCACGCGAGTAAAAGAATGCGAGTTGAGTCCCTCGCAACCGAGGATGTCGTGTATGACTGGAGCCCGGTTGGCTCCGGTCAGGTAGTTCGCCCCCCCCCCAAGTCCATACCGACTATAATAGACCTTTTGAGTGTCCGCCCCATGCCCAGGCAGTCTCCCGTCCTTGGTTAACTGGAGTTACGTGGCGGGGCTCAAGTTCGAGGCGTGTGATATTGTAGGGCAGCATGCAGAATGCCAAACCCCCACCCTAGCCCCCTCCCCCACTCCCCAATTTTGCGTTTTACCCATACTAACGACTTAGCATGGACAAAACAGTCCAGGTTCCCAAAGGGACCCCAAATCCTCCTCTTATGCAAGAGACCCGCTCCTACATCAGCGGGCCTTACTGGTCTTTTCCTGGTCGGGCCGACTGGATTCGAACCAGCGACCTCTTGAACCCCATTCAAGCGCGCTACCAAACTGCGCCACGGCCCGACCTCTTCGATATGATACCACATACTAACACCCAAGACAAGAGCACCTCAACCCCTGCGTACTTGTGGATTCACTGGGATCCCCAGCTCAGACCACCTTGACTGCGAAAAACTATGCTCCCCAGGAAGGTGATCAAAGGCGGGTGTCGAAGGGTGTTAACGTTCACGACAGTAGTCTTTACACCTGTATAGCAGAAAGGAGAAAACCTATGTCCAGTCGCGGTTTGTGGTGGTCACTGTGGTTTTTCGTGCTGCTTCTCTCAGCATACTGCGTACCCTTTATCATGATGCAGCACGTCCAGAAGGCTTCAGGTGCGTTTCTCTTCTGGTGCGTGTTTGCTCTCATCGCGATCTTCAGCATAGCGAAGGTCACTGCCGGCTGGAGGGATGTGTGATGCCTCCAGGATGGGTTTATGCTGCCCTGGCCATTTATGTTGTGATAGGGACTGCAGTCGCCCTTGCCTCCAAGAGGGGCATGGGCAAGGGCATCACGGAGTACTTCCTGGCTAATCGCACCATTGGAGGTTTCGTCGGTGCCCTCACCTACAGCGCCACCACCTACAGCGCCTTCATGCTGGTGGGGCTGGCGGGTTTCACCTATCGAGGAGGGGTCGGCGCCCTGGGTTTCGAGCTCATCTACCTCTCCGGCCTCGTCCTGGTCGCCTTCTTCGGTCCCCGGTTCTGGCTTGCGGGACGCAAGTACAACTACGTTACCCCCACCGAGCTCCTGGCAGACAGGTACCAGAGCAGGCTGCTGGGGTACGTCTCAGCCTTGGCATGCATGGTGTTCTTGATCCCCTACAGCGCTGTGCAGCTCATGGGAATAGGCTATCTCCTGAAGGGATTGTCCGGAGGGTCCATCCCCTTCATGACAGGGGTTATCATCGCGACGCTCCTGGCCATTTTGTGGGCGCTGATAGCAGGCATGCGCTCAGTCGCCTGGACCGACTCCCTGCAGGCACTCTTTATGGTAGTTGCAGCGGTATTGTCCGTGGTCATCGTCGCCTACAGGGGTTTTGGGGGCTTTGGGCCAATGTTCTTTCGCCTGGAGGCGGAGTACGCCGCCTGGCTCACAGTGCCAGGACCCGGCTTCTTCAATATCAAGGCCTTCATCGGCCTGACCATTCCCTGGTTCTTCTTCAGCATCTCCAACCCCCAGGTGAGCCAGCGCCTCTTTGTGACCAAGAGCCTGAGGAGCATGAGGACCATGCTCCTGGGGTTCCTTGCCTTCGGGTTCATCTACACCCTGGTATCCGTGATCTGGGGCTTTTCCGCCCTCCTCCTCCTCCCAAGCCTAGCCAATGCCGACCTGGCAACCCCTACCCTTCTGGGATTAACTAGTGTACTCCCGCCCCTGCTTTCGATCGTGGCAATGATCGGCATCACAGCCGCGGCCATCTCCACAGTGGATTCCATCATATTGACACTTTCTTCGATGGTGTCCCGGGACCTCTACGGGGTATCTGCCAGGGGTGTTGACGAAGCACGGCAGCTCCTTGCCGGCAAGCTCTTCATACCCCTGTTCGCCTTGTTGATCCTGCTCTTTGCCAGGCTGGAGCTGGGGCTGATCGCGGCCCTCTCCGTGGCCTCCTCCGCTGGGCTCCTGGTCCTGGTGCCCGCCATATTCGGCGCCTTCTTCTGGAAAGGCTCCACAGCCCAGGGGGCAGTGGCCAGCATTATCCTGGGTGGCGGCGTAGCGCTGTACCTGCAGTTCTCAGGCCTCAGGCCGCTGGGACACTGGCCCGGCGTGTGGAGCATAATCACATCCACCATCACCTTCCTGGCGGTGAGCCTGGCTACTCGCCCGCCAGTGGAAAAGGCCGAGGAATTCCTCGGTTATCTTGCGAAGTCCCTGAAGGAACACGGGGCGCTATAGGTGCGGGACAACCCATAATCTGAGGCTCGGTGTACCCGGGCCTCTTTGATTTATGCCTCGTTCCGTGCTACCCTTGAGGGGGGTTCCACATCCCATGAATTCATACTCTCCAGGAGGTGAGCACTTTGCTGGATCCCAAGTGCCTGCACCAGCTCAGCTATGGGCTGTACGTGGTTTCGTCCAGGGCGGGAGAGCACCTCAACGGGCAGGTAGCTAACACCGTGTTCCAGGTGTCTAACGACCCGCCTTCGGTGGCCGTGATGTTAGTGCCGATTCAACATGACGGTGAATATGGTCAGGAATCCGGTAGACGCTGACGGCTGTAGGATCCCCGGCTAACACGTGGGTTTGAGAGGCGCAAGACCCGTCCTAGAGCAGTTTCTTCCAG